>CAKAPY010000027.1 GCA_916719935.1 uncultured Actinomyces sp.
CTTAGAAATCCGTCTCATCCGTAGGTCGGATCGCAGGACGCATATCATCTTCAGGAGGTTGCCAACTGTAGATGTCAGCCTCTACCTGTTCACCTGAGCGAATGTCCTTCACAGTATCAGCGCTTCCATCCGAACCGGGGAACCATACGAATGGGATTCCTCGTTTATCAGCGAACTTAATTTGCTTGCCAAATTTTGCGGCGCTAGGTGCCACATCGGTAGGAATACCACGCCTACGCAAAATAGTTGCCAAGGCATTGCAGTGCCGACGCTCTGACTCGTCAGCAACGGCAATAACAACACAGGTCGGTACTTTCCGCGAAGCGGAAACCATATCCTGCGAAAGAATTCGCGAGACGAGCCGAGAAACGCCAATTGAGAGTCCTACTCCCGGGTAGGTCCGCTTCCCATCCTTGGCAAGTGAGTCATAGCGTCCACCGGAGCAAATAGAGCCAAGATCTTCATGACCCACAATTTCGCTTTCGTAAACCGAACCGGTGTAATAGTCGAGGCCACGAGCAATCTTGAGATCAGCGATGATGACTCCCGGCATTGCAGCATTTGCCTCGTCAACAAGAGCGCAAAGCTCGGTGAGCCCTTGATCAAGAGTTTCACTGGAGACACCTAAAGCAGCAACTTCCTGCTGAAGACGTGAAGCATCCTCGGTACGAATCTTCGCCATGCGTAGAAGAACGTCAATCTGCTCGAGGCTCAACCCTGCCTCGGACAGTTCTTCTCTCACACCCTCTGGGCCGATCTTGTCGAGCTTATCCAATCCCCGAAGTGCCGATTCAACATCACTCACTCCAATGCCTTCACAAACTCCCTGAACAACCTTTCGGTTATTCACGAGAACATGAACAGGCGGGATCGGTAAAGACATCAAGGCCTCGGCCATGACAAGAGGAAGATCAACTTCGTAGTGGAAGGGCAACTCCCCCAACCCAACGACATCGATATCAGCCTGAGTAAACTCACGGAAACGCCCATCCTGCGGGCGTTCTCCGCGCCATACCTTCTGAATCTGGTAACGCTTAAAGGGGAAATCCAGCTCGTTTGCGTTCTCAATGACGTATCTCGCAAAGGGCACGGTTAAGTCAAAGTGAAGGCCCATCTGGCGTTCTTTAGAAGAGCGCTGTCCCTCATCTTTCAGCGCCTGTAGGCGATCCAGAACATAGATCTCTTTCGAGGTTTCGCCCTTGGATTGAAGCTGTTCAAGTGTTTCAACCGCTCGAGTTTCGATACCCGCAAATCCATGGAGCTCAAATACAGAACGGATGTGATCAAGAATCGCTTGTTCAACGATGCGGCCCTGCGGGAGCCACTCGGGAAATCCTGAAAGTGAAGTACGTGCCATAATCCCTATTCTTTCACGGAGGAGCTCAGGTGTCGGCCCGAGCGGCGGGTACGACGAAAGAGAAATTAACCGATGCTCTTCGCGCGACGTAGATAGGCATTATTCGCCAATTCATCACCCATCGTCGTCGCTACAGAGTGCCCGGGGAAAAGAATCGTCTGCGGATCAATCACATTTGCAAGGGTTCGCAAAGTATGTCGCATCTGGGTCTCGTCACCGCCAGGCATATCAGTTCGTCCCACCGAACCAGCAAAAATAACGTCGCCACTGAGCGCCCATGGAACAACAACCCCAGTGTCTAGAGCGCGCACGCCATTCCAATAGACAGTGAGTACCGAGGCTCCCAAGAATAGCGCCGAGCCTTCAGTATGCCCGGGAGCTGGGACCATGCGAAGAACAAGGCCAGGAACATACTCAAAGGAGTCGACCGGGCATTCTTTGATCACCGAGGGTTTGCGCCATCCTTCACTCACTTCTTCCGGAAGCGGAAGCGAAACGTAGGATGCTGGATCATCAAGGCGGTATGCATCCGGTCCGGGGATCCAGACAGGTGCAGGCCCCTTAGGTGCCCAAGACGCAACCTCAGCACAGTCCCACACGTGGTCAGCATGACCATGCGTCGCTAAAACGGCACCAACGTATGCTCCGTCTTCCTCAAGTGCCCGACGAATTTCCTCACGCACACCAAAAGAAGGATCGACAACAAGCGCTCCCACTTGCCCATCTCCCTGAGACTGCGGCGTAATCACACAGCAATTCGCGCCATAGAAGGGAGTGGGGATGACGTGGATTCGAATGTTTTCGTTCACGACAGCGACGAGGAAATCTGATCGAACCAAGCCTGCTTCGTTTCCAGTGCCTGCGTCAGCTCGCGAACCTTCGCCTCATCAGCCGAGGCCTTCGCTTCTTCAAGGTCAGCGCGCAACTGGTCGAGCTGGTCTTCAAGCTGACCAAGCATTCCCGTGGCACGAGCACGAGTCTCAGGATTCGTGCGGCGCCATTCAGCTTCTTCAGCCTTACGAAGCTCATCTTCAACTGCACGAAGCCGGGCTTCGATCTTACGGAAGTGCTCTGAAGGAACACGACCAATCTCAGCCCAACGATCTTGAATCGACCTCAAAGCAGACTTGGCTTCTTCGTGGTCAGTGATTGGCAGAAGCGCTTCAGCTTCCTTCAGGAGTTCTTCTTTCGCGCTCAGGTTCGCTTGGTACTCAGAATCAACGGCAAGATCGTTGCGGTGACGCGCATCGAAGAACGCCTGCTGTGCGGCGCGGAAACGTGCCCACAGTGCATCATCTTCACGACGAGAAGCACGCGGTGCGCGCTTCCACTGCTCCATCAATTCACGGAAGGCATTGGAGGTTTCACCCCAATTGGTCGAGTCCTTCAAGGCTTCTGCACGAGCAATAATTTCTTCCTTGACGCGCTTTGCCTGTCCTTGTCGCTCATCGAGCTCAGAGAAATACTGCCGACGACGACGATCAAATTGCGTGCGGGTTGCAGAGAATCGCTTCCACAGTTCGTCTTCTGCGGCCTTATCCAAGCGCGGTCCGCGACGCTGGAGTTGCTTCCATTCTTCAAGGAGATCGCGCAGGACCTGACCCGATTGCTTCCAGTGAATCTTGCTGGACTCTTTAGCAAGGATTGCCTCTGCGCGCTCAACAAGAGCAGTGCGCTCTTCCAGAGCGTGTTCCTTTGCGAGGCGGCGTTCTTCCTTCGCTTCTTCCTTACGAGCTTGCGCCCTTTCCTCTACAGCTTGGACGCGTGTGCGCAGCGCCGGAAGATCACCAATAGCATTGGGCTGTTCGACAGCTTCCTTGAGCGTGGCAAGAGTCTGGTCGATCTCCTTCGGCCCAAGGCTCGACAAACGGTCTTCAAAGAGCTTAATCGTCGCTTCGAGGTCCGCGTAGCGACGCGTGTAAAGCGCGAAAGGATCCGATGGAAGGCCCTCAGGGAAGGATCCGATCATTCGCTCAGTATCACCGTCTTGAACCCACACATTTCCCTGGGAATCAATTCGACCAAAATCGATCGAAAGCTCGGTCGATCCGGACGGTTCGACAGTACGTGCAGCGGCGACTTCAGGCTCAACGGCCTGGGTTTCAGGCGAAGTAGTCACGATATTCCTTCGAGGTTGGGACAGTTTCCCATCCGACGCGATGCATGGATTTTCCACACAGGCATACCTTCAGCGGTACATGCTCCATCCTAAAGGAAAAAACCGCCAATCTCATAAAAAATAGGGTGACGTCTCACGAGGTTGCCTCAAAATGAGACAGCGTTACTAACTCGTAGAGGTCGAAACACGTACCGCTTCAAACACCCCATCCACACGCCTCAGCGCAGCAAGAACCGCATTCAAATGGCTCATTTCAGCCAAATGGAAGCTAAATCGCGCAGTTGCCACCTGGTCTCGCGTTGAAACTGTAGAAGCAGAGACGATATTGACTCGATATTCGGTCATAACTTTCGTCAGATCTGCAAGCAACCCGGGGCGGTCCAGAGCTTTCGTCTGAATTTGAACGAGATACTGTGCTTGAGAATGCTCGTTGCTCCACGAAACCCTGACAAAACGCTCCGGATGCAAACCTTCCAGACGGACGGCATTGGGGCATGAGCGCTGGTGGACAGAAACTCCTTGACCTCGGGTAATAAAACCGACAATGTCATCGCCGGGAACCGGCGTGCAGCACCGTGCAAGTTTCACCCACACGTCATTAGCATTCATCCCATCAACACTTACGCCTTGTCCCTTCGCGCTGAGCTCAGGCGCCGAATGAGGATGTCCTCCCGGAGTGACTGCCTCGGAGAGGGTTTCTTCGGTGCCATCTCCCCCACCGAGATTTTCAACAAGCTTCGAGACAATATTCTGCGCAGAGATATGCCCATCGCCAACAGCTGCATACAGACCCGAAATATCTGGATACCCCAGCGATGTCGCGACTGAAAGAACAGAATCATGGTTCATCAGACGTTGCAAAGGCAAGTTTTGTTTGCGCATTGCGCGCGCAATACTTTCCTTGCCAGCCTCTACTGCTTCTTCTTTTCGTTCTCGAGAAAACCATGCTTTGATCTTTGAGCGAGCACGCGGCGAAGCAACAAAAGCAAGCCAGTCACGCGAAGGCCCAGCTTTATCTGACTTTGAAGTGACGACTTCAACGGTTTGCCCGGACTCAAGTCGAGTATTAAGCGGGACGAGGCGACCGTTAACCTTTGCGCCTACAGTCCGATTTCCAACCTCTGTGTGCACTGAGTATGCAAAGTCCACGGGTGTTGCCCCGCGAGGAAGTACAACCACTTCTCCCTTAGGTGTGAAGACATAGACTTCGTCGCCAGAAATCTCATATCGAAGCGAATCAAGGAATTCTTCGGGATCCCCCGTTTCGCGTTCCATATCAACCAGTGCGCGCAACCAGTTCATCTGTTCATCAGCGCTCATCCGGTCAGATTCCAAAGAGTTGGCATTCGGATTCTGCTTGTATTTCCAGTGTGCCGCGACGCCATGTTCTGCGTGTTCGTGCATCTCATAGGTGCGAATCTGAATCTCAACCGGTTTGCCACCCGGGCCAATCACCGTTGTGTGCAGCGACTGATAGAAGTTAAACTTCGGCATCGCAATGTAGTCTTTGAAGCGCCCCGGGATTGGATTCCATCTTCCGTGGAGAGCCCCTAAAACTGCATAGCAGTCACGGACGGTTTCGACCAACACACGCACTGCGACAAGATCAAAGATCTCATCAAATGCCTTATTACGGACGATCATCTTCTGATAAATCGAATAGTGGTTCTTAGGGCGCCCGGTGACAGTTCCCTGGGTACCCGAACGTCGCAAATCTTCTTCGATCTGAGAAATCACTTCGCGTAGGTAAAGATCACGCTCAGGTGCTCGTTCCGCAACCAGATGGTCAATTTCTTCATAAATTTCGGGATAAAGGATTTTGAAAGAGCGCTCTTCCAGCTCCCATTTGATCATATTCATCCCGAGGCGGTGCGCTAGGGGTGCGTAGATTTCAAGAGTTTCCCGCGCCTTCTTCTTCGCAGATTCGACTGGGACAAAACGCCAGGTACGGGCGTTGTGAAGACGATCAGCAAGCTTAATGAGAAGCACTCGAATATCGCGGCTCATCGCGATAATCATCTTGCGCAGAGTTTCGGACTGCGCACGTTCACCGTAACGGATCTTATCGAGTTTAGTGACCCCATCAACCAGCTGAGCAATAGCGGGGCCGAAATCAGCTGTGAGCTGCTCAAGACTGTAGTCAGTATCTTCAACCGTATCGTGAAGAAGAGCTGCAGCAAGCGTAGGTGAAGTCATGCCAACTTCAGCCAAGATTGTCGCTACTGCAACGGGATGAGTGATATACGGTTCGCCGCTCTTACGCATCTGACCGCGATGTGCTTTCTCAGCCGTCGCATAGGCACGCTCAATCAGAGAAACATCAGCTTTCGGATGGTTGGCACGAAGCGCGCGAACCAAAGGTTCAATCTCTGGCGTCGTCATCTTCGAACGAGCACCGAACCACACCAGGCCTGAACGCACGCGTGACCCGGCCGCAGGTGGCCGGGTCACGTTGTCATTTTGCTCACTCATTCCTCAATGATACAAGCGATCATCTGGATTGAAAGCCTCGACTTAGAAAACGACAGCAGTTTCAACCTTAACGTGAGGTTCAAGCTTGGAACGTCCGCCAAGAGCTTCAAGTTCCAAAAGAATTGCGACGGCCTCTACCTTCGCACCACACTGCTCGAGAAGCCTGACAGAAGCAGCTGCCGTTCCACCCGTAGCCAAGACGTCGTCAACGACTAAAACACGCGCACCTTCTTCAACGAGGCCCGGATTAAGCTCCATTCGTGCGCTTCCGTATTCGAGGTCGTAGTCGATACCGATCACTGGGCCGGGAAGCTTCCCTCCCTTACGCACAGTGATCATTCCAATGCCGAGCGCAGTCGCCAAAGGTGCTGCAAGGATAAAACCGCGAGATTCCAGTCCTGCAACCGCGTCGATGCGCCCGCGGTAGTGGTCAGCCAGCAAGCGAATCAATTCCGCGAAAGCGTTGCCATCCGCCAAAAGAGGGGTGATATCGCGGAAAAGCACGCCTTCCTCAGGAAAGTCTTGTACTTCGCGGAGATGGGTGCGGACAAGTTCACTAACTTCTGCTCCGAGCTCTGCGCTCATCAGCGGGCCTTCTTCCTCTTGGGTTGGGCTTCATTTCCAAGGCGACGACCAGGCTGGACCGGGGCCACACGTACATCGTCACCGGTACGACCTTCACGTTCGCGTCGCTTCGCGACCAAAGCATCGTGTTCTTTGGTTGACGAGCGGCGTTCTTCCAGCATAACCAACAAAGGCGAAGCAATGAAGATCGAGGAATATGTTCCAACGATCATACCGACGAACAAAGCAAGAGAAATGTCGGTTAATGTGCCCGCGCCCAGAAGAATCGAACCGATGACAAGAATTGAGCCAACCGGAAGCAAAGCCACGATCGAGGTATTGAGCGAACGCACCATTGTCTGGTTCACAGCAAGGTTGACCATGTCACCATAGGTGTAGCGATTTTGATCGTTAATACCCTTAGTGAGTTCTCGAACCTTATCGAACACCACGACGGTGTCATAGAGCGAATAACCCAAAATCGTCAGGAAGCCGATAACTGTTGCTGGCGAAACTTCGACACGAGTAACTGCGAAGAAACCGATGGTTGTCGCAATATCGTGGAAGAGCGCGAAAATCGCCGCGACGGACATCGTCCACGATCTGAAGTATGCAGCCATCAGCACTGCGACAAGCGTCAAGAAGATCAGAAGCGATTGCGCAGCTTTAGCAGTAACATCGCGTCCCCAGGAAGGACCGATAGACGCAGACTGAACATCCTTCGCATCGACCTTGTAGGCGTTTGCAAGAGCTTCGCGAACCTCAAGTGTCTTTTGCGAATCCAAAGACTCGGTCTGAACTCGGATGCCATCAACACCAACAGAAGAGACACGAACTTCAGACGCAAGGTTTCCCTTTTGGATAGCATCGTATGCCGGCTGTTGGGAAGTCTCAGAAAGACCCGTCAAAGTGAATTGCGAACCACCGGTGAATTCAAATGACCGGTTAAGTCCAAAAATTCCGATGAGAATCGCACAAATTGCTATCACGGCCAAGGCTGCTCGGACAAAAATCCGACGCTTCGGGACAATCCGATAGGACTTCTCGCCCGAATAAAGGGCATTACCCCACTGGGCATAACTCATCATTGTTCTTCTCCTGCCTGCTCGGAAGAAGTGTTGTCCTCGGCCTCATGACTGCCCTGTTCTGCCAAACGCGCCGCACGCTTACGTTCTGCCAGAGAGAGCGGCTGACCGTCAGCATCGGTCTCGGGAGTGCTGCTAGCTGAACCAGCACCCGAAACCACCACTCGGCCTCGGCCGGCGTAGGTAACCGCCGAACGGGCACCGAGGTGCTCGGGATCAAGTCCGGAGAGCTTATGTCCCCCGCCGAAGAACTCGGTACGGATGAGCAACTCCATCATCGGGTGTGTGAAGAGGAAGATCACGATCAGATCGACAACTGTTGTCACGCCGAGGGTAAATGCGAAGCCCTGAACGCCACCAACAGCCAGGATGTAGAGAACCACTGCAGCAACGAGGTTGACCGCATCCGAAACCAAAATGGTTCGCTTGGCGCGATCCCAACCTTCATCAACAGCTGCGCTCAGCGGACGGCCATCACGCACTTCATCTCGAATACGCTCGAAATACACGATGAAGGAGTCTGCTGTCACGCCGACTGAAACGATCAAACCGGCAATACCCGCAAGCGACAGTCGGTATCCAACTGCCCACGACAAAACCGTGATTACCAGGTAGGTCAAGCAGCCCGCAACGACAAGCGAACCAGCGGAGATGATTGCCAGGCCTCGGTACTGCCAAATCATGTAAAGGACAACAAGAACCAGACCAATCAAGCCTGCCCACAGGCCCTTCTCCAAGTGCTCGGAGCCAAGGGTTGCCGAAATCTGCTGCTCAGATTGGACTTCGAAGTTCAACGGAAGCGAACCAAAGCTCAGCTGGTTCGCAAGAGCAGCGGCACTCTTTGCAGTGAAGCTACCCGTAATCTGCGCGGTACCCGTGGGAATTTCAGCATTCATCGACGGCGCGGTAATCACTTGGCCGTCCAAAACAACGGCGAAGTGGTTCCGATCCGGCTTGCCGTAGTTCTTCCCGCTCTGAGTGTCATTACGCAGATCGTAAAGACGCTTTGAAGCCTCGGCGAACTGCTTGGTTCCCTCAGCGTTGAAAGTGAGATCAACTCCCCACTCACCAGTGGAGTGTCCCTGAGAGTTCATGACCATTCCGGCAGTGGCTTTGGAGAGCTCCGAACCTGAAACATCAACGGGACCGAGCAGATACTTAATCTGTCCGTTTGAATCACATGCAGCATAGGGCTTATCAGCAGGGGCTTCAGTGCGACCGCCGCGGCCGGTCGTGCAATCAAGAGTGTACAGATCGAAGAGCGCTTGCTCCGTCGCCCACTTCAGGTCTGAGTTGTTCTCAGGCTGCTCAGTGGGAGTATCCGAGAGCTGACCATCCTTATTCCGATCGGCCAGTTCTTTTGCTCGCTCAGGACTGAGAGCGGAGCTGACAGTTGAGGGGCTTGCCGAGGCCGAGGGAGATGCAGATTCGCTAGGCGCGGCAGACTCGGACGCTGAGGGCGTTGAGCTTGCCGAGGCCTCAGGATTGTTCACCTGCGTCTGGTTACTTGAATCGGTCGCACTTGGGGTCGGGTTACTTTGCGGCTGAGTGGCGGGAAGCATTGCTAGAACCGGCCGGAAATTCATCTGGGAGGACGAGCGAATCAGGTTCAGAGTTTCCTGCGAAGGAGTACCTGGAATCGACACCGAGATATTCGAGGAACCCAGGGAAGAGATCTCGGACTCGGACACACCTGAGGCATCGATACGCTGACGGATGATATTGATCGCCTCGGTAATGTCGTTCTCAGTAACCTCGCGATCCACCCCTCCAGAAGCAACCGGGGTCAGGATTAACTGCGTACCACCCTGCAAGTCCAAAGCAAGCGAAGGAGTATATGAAGCACCTTTATTCGTCAGTTTTCCAACAACAAGAGATGCTGTACCAAGAACAAAAATAAAGATCAGAGTAAATAGAGCACGCCAAGGATGGCGCTTTTGAGTTGTCACGATGGTCTACCTTTAGTTCCCCTCGGGATCACTTCGTCTCAGCCGAGTCGTCCTGCGAATCCAAGCCGAGAACCGGCTCTTCTTCAGACTCTCCAGAAGCGTCGTCTTTTTCTGCATCAGCGCTCTGGAACGGAAGTTCCTCAGCCACGTCCAGAATTGCCCGCTGATCCCAATAAGTTTCGTGGCCACCGGGGGTCTCAAGAATGACGATCTCACCATCTTGGTCAACGAAACGTCCCCAGAATCCGGAGCGCAAACGAACCCATGCGCCGGGGACCATCATTTCCTTGCGACGTTCTTCAGCCTTCTTTTCCTGTTCAGCCATGCGCTTTCGAGCGCGACTATTAAAAATAAACATGACGACAAGCACCAGGCCGGCGAAAATCAGGAACGGTGTATTCACGATCTATCTTTCTTCTTGGGGCAGGAATGCATGAAAGCTATCCGCATACAGTGTAATAGGAAGCAGCGCATTTGGGTGACATCCCAATGTAAAAACGAGATTACTCAAAAAGAGCAGATTCAGCTGGTGGCGTTAAACCAAGGTGTTTCCACGCTTTAGCGGTTGCCATCCGACCGCGTGTCGTCCTCAGAATAAAACCTTCACGAACCAAATAGGGCTCTGCAACAGTCTCGACGGTCTCTGCTTCCTCACCAACAGTGACTGCAAGGGTGGTGAGACCAACCGGCCCTCCCGCAAATCGGCGACACATTGCATCAAGGACAGCGCGGTCCAGACGGTCAAGACCAAAAGCATCGACCTCGAAGAGCTCAAGAGCACCTCGCGCAGCGTCAAGCGTGAGCTGACCATTGCCTCGAACTTGGGCGTAATCAACTACACGGCGCAGCAGCCTATTGGCGATTCGAGGAGTTCCCCTAGAACGAGAGGCGATCTCATGGGCTGCTTTCGCGTCAATGGGAGTACAAAGAAGCTCTGCAGAACGCCGAACAACCATTTCAAGGTCTTCCGTCGAGTAAAACTCGAGATGAGCAGTGAAACCAAAGCGATCACGAAGCGGCGCAGGAAGAAGGCCAGAACGAGTTGTCGCACCAACAACAGTGAAAGGCGGTAGGGTCAGCGGAATCGACGTCGCGCCTGGACCTTTACCAACGACGACGTCAACCCGGAAATCCTCCATTGCGAGGTAAAGCATTTCTTCGGCGGTACGGGCTAGGCGATGAATCTCGTCAATGAAGAGAACATCACCTTCCTGCAGCCCGGATAAAATTGCGGCTAAATCGCCAGCATGCTGAATCGCTGGC
>CAKAPY010000028.1 GCA_916719935.1 uncultured Actinomyces sp.
GCCCAGGACTCCGCCCATGAAGAGGAGGACCCAGACGGCTTGGTGGCCGGCGTTCCATGCGTGCGAGCCAACCGGGATATCGCGCAGATACAGGCCAAGAGGTGGACGAACCGCTTGGTTGCGGACCAGAAGCCCGGTCACGAAGAGGTGGAGGCCGGCAATGATAACGATGAGTGCGGCGCAAACCAGAAGGATAGTGACCAGGGTGTTCATGTGTTTCCTCTCGACTGTTCCAGACTAGCAGGCTCGAGGGGAGTCGAAATTGTCAGAAGGTCGGGGCGTGGTCTGGCAGAATGAGGCCATGGGTTTGTCGAAGAAGCTCTTAAGCAAAGATGAAGTTGTCGTCCGCCACATGCACACGCACATCAAGGTGCTGCTGTGGAGGATTGTGGCGGTTGTGCTGCTGCTTGCTGCCGCGATTACTGGATCGGTGTTTGTGCCCGTGGACTCGCGAAAGTGGGCGCTGCCGGCGATTTGGATCATCTTTGTGATTATTGCGATTCCGCTGTTTGTCGTGCCGTGGGCCAAGTGGATGGCTGCGACCTACACGGTGACAACAAAGCGGATCATCACGCGCTCGGGTATTTTCCAGCGCACGGGGCATGACCTGCCGCTCAGCCGTATCTCGGACATTCAGATGGTCAAGGATCTGAATGATCGCTTGTTTGGGTGTGGAACGCTTGCCTTGCAGACCTCGGCCGATGACCCGCTACTACTGCACGATGTGCCGAAGGTAGAGATCGTGCAGGTGGAGATCTCGAACCTGCTCTTTAACGACGTTCAAGGAGCGATCGACGCCGACCCGAATTCGTGAGGGCGGTCCCCGCTAGAACGTGTGCCCGAGAACTGATGATGAGTCGACAGTTCTCGGGCACACTTCTTTTTAGGGCATTGCCCGACGTTTTAGGAACCTTGAAGACGCTGGCCGAGGGTGCTTGCTCCGGCGTAGATGTAAGTTCCGCGGATTCCGCGCGTGAGTAGAACACGGTAGCAGTTGCGGATGTAGCGGAGTAGATCGTCATCAGTGGTTTTGCGTTCTAATGGATCCAAGGCCATAGCGACGTCTGCTTTCCCGCGTTTATCGGCGTAGCGCTCGCGGTTTGCGCGTAAGAAACCATGCTCGTCGACTTCGATATCCGGCCCGATGATTACACCGGCGTAGTTGAGGTCAAAGCCCTGCAGCGTGTGGATCGATCCGACTTCATCAGAGCTACCTTTGCCAACCCAGTCTTTATCGGTGCTATTCCAACGCAGCGGTCGCGCGCCGGGAATATTAATGTCGAATAGCTCCTTGTTGGTTTTTGATACCCACTCCCACGCATATCCAGCTGCCAGACGTGAAAGCCCGAATTCCTTGTCTTTCTTCTGGATTTCTTCGATCATTTCATCAAGGTCGTTGAATACTCGTAGTTCGTACCCTTCGATTGTGGGAATTTCGATCGGACTTTGAGGTCCAACAGCTAACAGGCGATCAAGAAAATCGCCATATTCCATGGAATCGCCCTGGATACGGAGCTGTGAGTGAAGCTTGTGGAACCGACCAGAAGCGTGACTTGAATCAAGGCAGGCGTTTATCTCTTTTGGCGTGAGGTCTTGAGGGCGAACACTCTGTTCAGGATCGAGCAGCAAAATGAGGTGATCGCATTGTTTCCTCAGCCAGTCAAGCTGGCTGTGGCCGGATTCGGGGTTTCCAAAAAGCCTGGCATTGATCTGTTTATAGCGTTTTGTCATCATTCCGCTCGACTGCGCCGAAAAACGGTTGAGTCGATGCGCCTCATCGACAATGAGGATGTCGTAGTGCTCGTCTGATTCTCCAACGTCGAAAGGGGTCAGCACCATTTCGCGACTCAATGAAGATACTCTCGAGAAGACGTGTTTCACCGAGGCACGTAGGGCTTGCTGGGGAACAACTAAGCCAATTTTCTTGTCAAGGAAAAGCTCTCGGTATCCTTCTTGGTAGTAGTCGTCAAAAACCGATTCGCCTTCGGGGTGTTGTTCGCGAGAGCCCAAATCAGAGAGCAATTTCGTCAGGAAGATACCGACGATGGTTTTCCCAGTTCCTGCGCTTCCTTGAACAATGTGGACTGAAGGTTTGTCTTCCTCGAGTGACTGCCACAAGTCGTCGATGATCGCCTCAGTAACCTGAACTTGGTCCTCGTTCAATGCTTTGTAAGGCGAATACTTGAACAAATTGCTATTTCGGATATCCAGGGCGCTCTGATCAAATAAACCTAGTACCCGAAGGTTTTCAACAATCTGATCGAAAGTTAGTTGATATTCTGCTCGATCGAAGTAGTCATAGTCTGCGATTCCGGCATTGCTATTGATAACTTCAAATTTTCCGTCCCCGGAAAACAACATGATCAATTGGGATTCGAGGTCGAGACAAACAGACTTATTGAACGTGTCATCGAGGATCACACGGATTTCCTCAAGTCCATCTTTCTGACGATTTTGAAGGTGCTGTTGTGTGCGATTAAGGAAGTTGAGAGTTTCTCCGACGTAGAGACGTTCCTTGTCGTTGATGATGTAAACAACAGGCCAGTTTTGCAGACGTGAATTGGTATCTTCTTTGAGCGCGCCAACCCCTTCATTGCTGAATGAGAACTGGCGAATCTGGATGTGCCTGCGGGCTTGCGCGATCTGCTGCTTAGAGCTGGTCATACTTCACGCTGCTCCCGCGAGACTTTTCAATCGGATACTTCTGGGCGGTGACGGCAAGCTTCTCCAGCACGATCTGATCGGGCTCAAGCCCGACCTTCATCGCGAGGAAGTAACAGTAGGTGAGGACATCGGCGAGCTCTTCTTTGACCGCCTGGGGATCCCCGTCAGGCGACCACTGGAAGCACTCTAAGAGTTCCGCGGCCTCGATAGAAATAGATTTCGCCAAGTTTTCGGGCGTGTGGAACTGGTCCCAATCGCGCTCCTCAGAGAACGCACGTAATTTCTGTGCAACCGCATCGTCAAGCATGCTTTCACTTTACTGCGCGCCACCTGCATGTGTGGGCAGTTTGGTGCGGGTGAAGCAAAGAACCTAGTTCTGAGCAGCGATCACTCGCTCCAAAGCTCCCAGCAAACTCTCGTTATCCACCGCGGTCACAACACTCGCAGGGCGCCCGTCTGAACGACGCATTAGCTTGCCCGCCTCGTTAACCGCGCAATGCGCTTCCTCAATCGTGACCAACTCAGGATTTGTCAGTGCAAACAGCGTTACCAAGTCATGAACCCACATGCCATCAACTGGGCGAGTCTGCTGAGAAAAAGCGAGCCACGGATTAATCCACTGGCGAAGGGCATCGGCCAAATCCGTTTCCTCACAAGCCTTCAACATGCGATCCCAGCGCTCTGCAGACATATGAGTTGTCCGAGTCGTATCCAAAGGAACAATAGTCAGCGGAATTGCGCTATCGAAAACGATCTGCACAGCCTCGGGGTCGACAGCAAAATTCGTATCTACAAGATCGCCAAAACCAAAGCAGCCACCCATCAATACGATCTGTTCAACCAGCTCACTGCACTCAGGATGTGCCACCAACAAACGCGCGATATTCGTCAGCGGACCTATCGCAACAATCGTTTGCTTTTGGTCCACCGATGTAGCCCAACCGGCCGATGCAGCATCCGTAACATCGCGGAACAACTTCTCTGCCACGGCCTCGTTGATGGAAGAATCCCCATCACCCGTAACGGGAACGAAGCGTCCGTCTCCCCACGCGATTACCCCCTCGGGGCTTGAAGCGTATTCCTTGCGCTGGTGGTCCCAACGCTGCGTGCTCGCGTGCAAGGGATGGGTTGAACCTTGCCGAATACGTGGAGGATTCTGTCCGGTAAACGCCGCGCAATCAACGATCTCTTGGGCACACTTCGCTCCTGTGTCAGAAGGCGTGTTCCCGAAAACCGTCCACACCGCCCGGCAATCCAACTGAGGATGGCGCAGGGCATATAGGAGAGCCAGCGCGTCATCAACATTCGCGCCCGGGATTCCATTTCCCGGGTCGCAATCGATAATGAATGGAAGAGACATCATGAATCCTTGGAAGAATACGAGCACCCGCAGCTTGCTCGCTTCGTTAAACGTGAAGTTACGCTCAGGTCGCGCGCGCGATCCGTTCCCGTGACAAAATCAGCGATCGCCTCGGCCTGCGAGCTCACTGGGACGTCCACGCTGGTTACTGGCGGCCACAGAAATTCAGACAATGCCGTGCCGTTGAGAGCGATAAGTACGATGTCTTCGGGCACCTCAACCCCAGCGCAATGGAGTTCGCGCAACAAACCCGTAGCCTGTAATTCGTTCGAAACAACAACAGCGTCGGCACCCGAATCGATCAAGGCTTGAGCAGCCTGAACGCCGCCGGCGCGAGTAAACGGTCCGTTAATCACTACGCCTTCGTCGAGCCCCGCTTGGCGCAAAGCCAAACGCCACCCTCGGATGCGCTCGCGGGCATTGTGACGTCCCTTAGGGCCAGCAACCATCGCCACACGAGTTCTCCCGTGCTGCAGGAGGTGCTCAGTCGCCATGCGCGCAGCCTCCTGTTCGTCAGCGACGAGGCGGGTGATCCGCGGGTGGTGGCCCATACGCTGCCCGTCGGGTTCGTTGAGTAAAACCACCGGGAACGAGGCGCCCTCAAGAAGATCTAGAGGGAGTGGTTGGGTGACGCCGTACCAAGCGAGTCCCGCGATCTGCTGGCGGCGGAAGGCCTCGAGAATCGTCGACTCACGGTCCTGGTCGTCGTGAGAATCCCCGACAACCAAAACCATGTCCCTGCGGAAGAATTCTTCTTCGAGGCGTTGGGCAAGCTCGGCGAGGTAGGGGTTTGCGAGGTCGGGAACGAGGAGCGCAAAAAGATCGCTGCGGCCTCGCGAGAGAGACTGCGCGGATGCGTTAGGGCGATACCCCAAGTGCTCAATCGCCTCGAGAACACGTTTGCGGGTCTCGGGGCGGACATTGCGAGGCCCACCGTTGACGACGTAACTGACTACCGCGGTTGAGGTGCCGGCAAGTCGAGCGACATCGTCGCGGGTGGGCTGCTTCGCCATGTCTATTCGCTCCTTTGGGAGGTTTTAGATTGCGTCCTCAAGGAGAGTGAGGTCGCGGCCGCGGGTCTCGGGGGCAACGAAAGTGGTTGCAAAGCCGATGAAGGCCGTTACCGCGAAGTAGGTTGCCAACGGGATCCACGAATTAAAGGTTGCAAGAAGTGCCGATGCGACCATCGGAGCGGTACCGCCCGAGAGGATTGACCCGAGTTCCTTGGCAACAGCCATTCGTGAGTAACGGTGCTGAACGCCGAAAAGCTCGACGCCATAGGCCGCTTGAACGCCGAAGATGCCCAGCGACCCCAGTCCCATACCGACAACAATAACGCTACCGACAATCCACGGGTCCTTAGATTGCAGAAGAGCAAAGGCCGGGAATGCATAGAGAACGAGGAGAGCGCAGAAAACCCGATAGGTGATGCGGCGCCCGAAGCGGTCCGAGAGCCACCCCGAGAAGGGGATGATCGCGAAACCGAGGAAAGAGGCGACTAGAACAGCGGTCGTTGGAACGGCTTTCTCCATGGACAGAGCCTTGACAACGTAGCCCACAAGGAAGGACTGGGCGATGTATGAAGGGCCGTTTTCGCCAATGCGTAGGCCGAGCATGACGAAGAATGCGCGCCAGCCGCCTTCGTGGGCGTCAAGACCGGCCTCGACGACGGATTCTTGTTCGCGCTGTTTGCGCTCTTTGAATGCGGTGAACACGGGGCTTTCCTGCATGGAACGACGCAGGAAGATCGCGAAGAAAGCGATGAAGATCGAGACCAAGAAGGGGATTCGCCAGCCCCACGTCATGAGCTGTTCCTTCGGCATGGTCAAGACCAATAGCCAGACCGAGGAAGCAAGGAGCGTGCCCGTGTTGGAACCGACGCCGATCAATGAAGCGACTACGCCTCGGTGCTTGACAGGGGAGAACTCAGCGAGCATAACTGCACCACCGGAGAGCTCAGCGCCTGCACCAAATCCCTGGCAGAGGCGCAGGAATACGAGCAATGCAGGTGCAAGCCAGCCGACCTGGTTGTATGTGGGGAGCAAGCCCAGTGCAGTGGTTGAGACTCCCATCAGTCCGACGGTGATAACCATGATGACCTTGCGTCCATGACGGTCGCCGACGCGGCCCAAAATAATGGCGCCCAGCGGACGAGCAAGGAAGCCGACGGCGTAGGTCGCGAAGGATGAAAGTAGAGCGATGATTGGAGTTTGCTCTGGGAAGAAGACGTCGCCGAAAACGAGGCCGGCGGCGAGTCCGTACAGGGCGAAGTCGACGTATTCCATTGTCGTGCCCAGCCAGACTGAGAAGATGTTGAGCCAGAAGCTCTTGCGGCCCTCAGGGGTCTGGAAATTCAGGTCTGATGCCTGAAGCTCCTCATTCGATTGTGCCATTAGCTGCCTCCTCGCAGCGTAGGTTGGTAGGTGAGCGTTCCGGTCGGTGTATCCGGTGACGATGGCCACGATTCTACGCGTGTAGATTCTTGGGGGTCAAGGGGCGCTTCCTGCTCGTAAGCCGCCCCCGCCCAGCAACCACCCCGAAATATGGACACCTTCTGCCGACCTGCCGCCCCCGCGCAACAATGGCAGCATGACAAATCTGAAACTCGCAGTAATTCCCGGTGACGGCATTGGGCAGGAAATCGTCCCCGAAGGTATCAAAGCCCTGGAAGCCGTCATTCCCTCTGACGTCACGCTGCAGTACACGGAATTTGATCTTGGCGCACGGCGCTATCATCGCGCCGGCGAGATCCTGACCGACACGGACCTCGAAGTTATCGACCAGCACGATGCCATCCTCTTGGGCGCGATCGGCGATCCGTCGGTTCCCTCAGGTGTCCTTGAGCGCGGTCTGCTCCTCAAGCTTCGATTCTCGCTCGACCACTATGTCAACCTGCGTCCTTCGCACTACTACCCGGGCGTCCCGACTCCGCTGGCCAACCCTGGCGACATTGATTTCATCGTCGTGCGCGAGGGCACCGAAAGCCTCTACGCCGGAAACGGTGGCACCCTGCGCAAGGGCACTATTCACGAGGTCGCGCAGGAGATCTCCGTCAATACAGCCTTTGGCGTTGAGCGCCTTGTGCGCTACGCATTCGAGCAGGCGGCAGCCCGTCCGGCTCACCATCTCACGCTGGTCCACAAGCACAATGTTTTGCTCTTTGCCGGTGGCCTGTGGAGCCGCATCGTCGAGGAAGTGGGTCGCGAATACCCGCAGGTCCGCGTCGATTACTGCCACATTGACGCCGCAACGATCTACATGGTGACCGATCCGGGCCGCTTTGATGTCATCGTCACCGATAACCTCTTTGGTGACATCTTGACCGATGAGGCGGGAGCCGTCACCGGCGGCGTTGGCCTCTCGGCCTCGGGAAATATCAACCCCGAAGGTGCGCACCCCTCAATGTTCGAGCCCGTCCACGGCTCGGCACCCGACATCGCGGGCCAAGGCAAGGCGGACCCGACCGCAACGATTGCCTCTGTTGCGCTCATGCTGAACCACCTCGGATACGCCGATCAGTCGCGCGCGATCATGGACGCGATTGAAGAAGACATGCGCAACCGCGCGGCCGCTAACGCTGCTGGTGATCCCTTGGTCCGTACGACCGAGCAGATCGGCAACGACCTGGTCGCGCTGATTCGCCGCTGACGAGGCCATGGTCGGGGGGAGTGGAAACCATAAGCTACCCCCACCGTCACCGCGCACACCGCCCCCAACGGGTCAGATGGCGGACCACCTAATGCTTGACCCTCGCAAGGGGAATATTCTGAACGTACTTCAGCTTTTGAGGAGGACACGATGACAGAAACGCAGCACACTCCCACCGAATTGGAGCGATTGGGGGAGGAGCCTCTGCCTTCGGCAGATGAACTGGCTGGTCGTTTCCCGCTGACCCAGAACCCGAATCCGACCCCGCAGGCGGATTACGAAAAGGCCATGGAGGAACTGAACTTCGGAACAGTTTTCACCGATCACATGGCGCACATGCGCTGGACGCCCGAAACCGGATGGGGCCAGCGCGAAGTCATTCCCTTCGGTCCTCTTGACCTCTCCCCGGCGGCTGCTGTCCTTCACTACGGCCAGTCGGCCTTCGAAGGTATCAAGGCCTACCGTCACTCCGACGGCAGCATTTGGACATTCCGCCCCGGCTTCAATGCCGCGCGTATGAACCACTCGAATTGGCGTCTGGCCATGCCGCAGATGGAGCGCGAGGACTTTGTCGCAGCTCTGGTGAACTACGTGCGTGCAGATGAAAAGTGGGTTCCGGGTGCTGAAGGATCCTCTCTCTACCTGCGTCCCTTCACTTTCGCGTCTGAGCCCTTCCTTGGCGTGCGCTCCGCCCACCAGGTTGATTTCTACGTCATCGGCTCCCCGGTTGGCCCCTACTTCAAGTCGGGCACTCAGACCGGCGTGTCCATTTGGGTTGAGAAGCACTACCACCGCGCTGGCCCCGGTGGAACCGGTTCGGCAAAGGCCGGCGGTAACTACGCGGCCTCGCTGCTCCCGCAGAACCTGGCTGCAGAGCGCGGTTTCAAGCAGGTCTGCTACCTGGATACCTACGAGCACAAGTACCTCGAAGAGCTTGGCGGCATGAACATGTTTGTCGTCATGGCTGATGGAAGCGTGCGTACCCCCAAGCTCACCGGCGTGATCCTCGAGGGTGGCACCCGTAGCGCGATCTGCCGACTGCTGCGTTCGCGTGGTGTGCCGGTAACCGAGGAATCTATCGCTCTTGCCGACCTGGTTGAGGGCATCAAGAATGGCTCGGTCGCTGAGATCTTCGCCTGTGGTACCGCTGCAGTCGTGACGCCCATTGCTCGCCTTGCCTCGGAAGATTTCGACGTCGAGCTTCCCGCGGGTCCCGTCACCCATCAGATCTGGAAGGATATTACCGATATCCAGATGGGCCGCGCGGAAGATCCCTTCGGCTGGATGTACCGTCTGGCCTGACTCGATTGACGAGGCCATGGCCGCCTTCCCGTGCTGCTGAGCGGGGAGCCCGCGGTTTTGCGTCGTAAAACTTCAGTTTGAGGGGCGTTCGGAGTGATCCGAACGCCCCTCAAACGTCTTCGGTACGGAGCTTTCCCTTCTATATGACTTTCTGTCATTAAGAAGCTAAGGTAGTCCTAAGTAGCGTCATAATGAAATGACGTCATATAGCCGAATGAGGAGAGCGAATCGATGGGACCGGAGCTCAACGCCTCGCCAAGCGCACTACCGCAGCCTTTCCCGAAACAGCGGATGGCGAACGTCATCGAGATCGTCAAGAATCTGCTGCCCGTGATGTTCCTGATCATCCTCTATATCGAGCTCGGTTCGGTCATCGACGCTCTCATCAGCGGCAAAGTCAGTCTCCTGTCACTGGGGTGCCTTTCACTCTTTGCCTTAGCAGCAGGAATGATGGCGTTTAGTGCCTCATTTTCGGGCGGTACACGCCTGCGCACAGAAGAACCGCGTTTACGTCACGCCATGGTCGCCCAGGTATTCCGCTTGGGAGTCAGCGAGCGCACGAAGGAACGCTCGGGTCGCATCGTCAATACCGCAACCGATGGTGTTGAGCGCAGCTCCAATTATCGAGGCACCTTCATTGCGCCCATGCTGGCCTCGCTGATTACGCCGATCATGGTCGTTGCAGTCGTATTCACTTTCGACTGGGTATCGGCCGCGGTCCTGGCAATCTCTATTCCCGTTGTTCCCCTCACTGTCGGTGCTTTCCAAAGGGCATTTCGCCCGGTTTCCACCCGCTATCGTGCGTCCTCTCGCGCGCTTGCTGCTCAAGAACTAGACGCGATCCAGGGACTTTCAACGCTGTCCTACATCGGCGCTGGAAAGCGCGTGGGCCGTACCCTTGCACAGGCCGCGGAGAATGTTCGCCGGAAAGTCATGCGCTACCTTGCCGGAAACCAGATGGTCCTGCTGGTTGTCGATGGTGTCTTCTCACTGGGAATGATCACCGGTGCGACTGCTCTTGCCTACTGGCGCCTGAGTGACGGATGGTTCAGTGTTGGCCAAGCTGTCACGCTTGTCCTGCTCTCCTCGATCATGCTTGACCCCCTGGATCGAATCGGCCAGTTCTTCTACATCGGCATGGGCGGTATCGCTGCGACCCGCGAAATTAAACGCTTCACCAGTGAAATTCCTGAGGTTATCGACCCGGCAGAAGATGGCGCTTGTGCGCCCGCAGTCCTTCCCGCACCCGGGGAAGTGAGCATTGACGGCGTTTCTTTCGCTTACGAGGCCGACACCCCGATCCTGCGCGGAGCTACACTTCGCGTCGCCCCCGGTGAGCACATTGCGATCACCGGTACCTCGGGTGCTGGAAAGTCAACGCTCTCAAGCCTGATCCAGGCGCACCACCGTCCCAGTGCAGGATCCATCTGCATTAATGGCGTTGATATCTCCCAGGTACCCCTGCAGTGGGTTCGCTCGCAAATCGCTGTCGTCGAACAAACCACCTACCTTTTCTCTGACACTTTGCGCGCGAACATCCTGATCGCCAACCCCGCAGCCAGCGATGAGGACATCCTCACGGCACTGCGCGCCGTCGGCCTCGAGGATCTTCTGGCCCGCCTTCCCGAGGGCTTGGATACGCGCGTCGGTGACAAGGGACTGGCTCTCTCGGGCGGTGAAGCACAGCGCGTCGCACTTGCTAGGGCATTCGTCAAAGATGCCCCGATCCTGCTTCTTGATGAGCCGACTGCGCACGTTGACCTCGAAAGTGAGAGGCGAATTCTGGAGGCAATCGACACCGTTGCACGCGGGCGCACGACCATCACG
>CAKAPY010000029.1 GCA_916719935.1 uncultured Actinomyces sp.
AAGCCTAATGACCTCCACCCCACAGTTGTTCCGCCTTTGTTCAGCGGGGAAGAACTATGTTCAGTTCTTGGTAATCGCGAAACGTGCGTGTGTGCGCGTAATTAAAGACACACGATTGACCATTTACCACTTCTTTGCATTACTATGATCAGTAGTACGCATGAGTAGTGTCGTGTACCTGCTTTCGGCCTCAGGCTTGCACGGTGTGCGACCCATGCGAAATCCCGTTCATCTTGATGAACCCCGACGAGTTTGCGAAAACCATTCGTAAACGCATGTATTAAAAGGACCTGTCCATGCTGCGATACATCGGACGACGTCTCCTGCAGACCATCCCGGTCTTCTTTGGAGCAACGTTCCTGATCTTTGCGATGGTCTACCTGATGCCAGGTGATCCCGTCGCGGCCCTCGGAGGCGATAAGGGCTTGACCGAGGCTGCGGCAGCTCGAATCCGCGAAGAATACAACCTTGATAAGCCTTTCTGGTTGCAGTACCTGCTCTACCTCAAGGGCATCTTCACCTTTGACTTCGGGAAGACCTTCTCCGGGCGACCGGTGACCGAGGTGCTAGCAACCGCATTCCCGATCACCATCCGTCTGGCCATCTACGCCCTGTTGATCGAGGCCATTCTCGGTATCCTCTTCGGTGTTATTGCAGGTGTGCGTCGCGGAGGTATCTTCGACTCAACGGTCCTAGTCCTCTCGCTGGTTGTCATCTCTGTGCCGACCTTCGTTATCGGCTTCCTTATGCAGTTCTTCTTTGGCATCAAATGGGGATTGCTTCCTGCTACGGCAAGTACGGTTTCCTTTAAATCCTTGACGATGCCTGCGATTGTGCTAGGCGCGACCTCTCTTGCATATGTCATCCGACTCACGCGCCAATCGGTGTCCGAAAACGTCTCTGCCGATTACGTGCGTACCGCACGTGCAAAGGGCCTGAAAGAGGGCACCGTGATGACGCGCCACATTCTGCGTAACTCGCTGATCCCCGTCGCGACCTTCCTCGGTGGCGACTTGGGCGGCCTCATGGGTGGCGCGATCATTACCGAAGGCATCTTCAACATCAACGGCGTTGGCGGTACCTTGTGGCAGTCCATCGTCCGCGGTGAGCCAGCTACCGTTGTTTCCATCACGACAGTTTTGGTCATGGTTTACATCACGGCAAACCTCCTTGTTGACCTGCTGTACGCCGTTCTTGATCCGAGGATTCGCTATGAGTGATTTCATCCCTTCGCAAGCTATTTCGCGTACTCGTGCCGGTCAGGATCACTACGTTTCCGATATTGATGAGACCGGTTTGGGCGCAGTTGACGCCGTCGCCGATGAATCCGCACCCTCCTCAATGTGGGGGGAAGCGTGGAAGAATCTGCGCAAGCGTCCCCTGTTCTGGATCGCTGCGATCATCATCGTCATGGCCGTCATGATCGCTGTTTTCCCGCAGCTGTTCACCAGCACGGACCCTCGTTTCTGTGAGCTCTCCAAGTCGTTAGGGAAACCCGAGGCTGGACATCCCTTCGGCTACACCTTCCAGGGTTGCGATATCTACGCTCGCGTCATCTACGGCGCACGCGCCTCGGTTTCCGTCGGCGTTCTGACGACGATCTGCGTCGTCTTGATTGGTGCAACTCTTGGTTCCCTCGCCGGCTTCCTCGGCGGCTGGATTGACGCCCTGATTTCACGTGTCACCGACATCTTCTTTGCAGTTCCCCTCATGCTTGCAGCCATTGTCTTCATGCAGATGTTCAAGCAGAACCGCAACATCTGGATGGTTATCTTGGTCTTGTCGATGTTCGGCTGGACTCAGATCGCACGTATTACACGCGGCTCGGTCATGAGCGCCAAGAACGAAGAATTTGTGACGGCCGCAAAGGCAACCGGTGCATCGCGTTGGCGGATCCTGCTCTCCCACATCATCCCGAACTCCATGGCACCGATTATCGTCTACGCGACGGTTGCTCTGGGCTCCTTCATCGTCGCCGAGGCCTCGCTGTCCTTTATGGGCATCGGTCTTCCCCCGTCGGTGGTTTCTTGGGGTGCTGACATCTCGCAGGCGAAGGATAACCTGAGGCAGGCACCGATGGTTCTCTTCTACCCCGCTATGGCACTGGCCTTGACCGTGCTCAGCTTCATCACGATGGGTGACGCCGTTCGCGAAGCCCTTGACCCGAAGGCGAAGAAGTGAACGAAGAACAATTCGAAGAGACTGTCACCGAGGTCATCCTCGAAGGCGTCGAGAAGGCTGAAATCCACCCGGACGACGCCAACCCTTTGCTCAAGATCACCGACCTGGAGGTCACCTTCACGACCTCGACCGGTGTCGTTCCCGCCGTTCGCGGAGCTAACCTGACCATTTACCCCGGTCAGACTGTTGCAATCGTGGGCGAGTCCGGTTCGGGTAAGTCCACCACCGCCGCTGCCGTTATTGGCCTGCTTCCGGGCACCGGTAAGGTCACCGGCGGCTCCATCGAGTTCGACGGTAAGGAGCTCACCAAGATGAGCTCCAAGGAATGGATCGAACTGCGTGGATCTGGCATCGGCTTGGTTCCCCAGGATCCGATGAGTAACCTGAACCCCGTTCTTCGCATTGGTACGCAGGTGAAGGAAGCTCTGCTGGCGAACAATATTGTTCCCCGCTCCGAGGCAGGGGAGCGAGTCACCGAGCTCCTCGAGCAGGCAGGCCTTCCCGACGGAGAGCGCCGCGCAAAGCAGTACCCGCACGAGTTCTCGGGCGGTATGCGTCAGCGCGTGTTGATCGCTATCGGTCTTGCTTCTCGTCCGAAGCTGCTCATCGCTGACGAGCCCACCTCGGCACTGGACGTGACTGTTCAGCGTCGCATTCTCGATCACCTCGAGACGCTGACCAAGGAAATGGGCACGGCAGTGCTCTTCATTACTCACGACTTGGGTCTGGCCGCTGAGCGTGCCGAACAGCTGGTCGTTATGCACCGTGGTCGCATCGTGGAATCTGGTCCTGCCTTGGAGATCCTCCAGCACCCGCAGCACCCCTACACGAAGCGTCTGGTTTCCGCGGCCCCCTCCTTGGCCTCGGCACGTATCGAGTCCGCTCACGCGCGCGGCATCACGCACACGGAAGAAGAGTTCACCGGCTCGGCGAAGAACGTCTCGAGCGAGGAAATGATTCGCGTCGAGCACCTCACCAAGGAGTTCCACATCCGTGGCGCGAAGGGCGAGGCCTCGAAGCTTCTCGCGGTCGACGATGTCTCCTTCACGCTGCGCCGTGGAAAGACTCTGGCGGTCGTGGGTGAATCCGGTTCCGGTAAGTCAACTGCCGCGAACATGATCCTCCACCTGCTGGAGCCGACCTCGGGCAAGATCTTCTTCGACGGCGATGACACCTCGGAGTACAGCGAGGCACAGCTTTTCGCGCTGCGTCGTCGCCTCCAGGCCGTGTTCCAGAACCCCTACGGTTCGCTCGACCCGATGTATTCGATCTACCGAATCATCGAAGAGCCACTGCGCATCCACAGCTACGGCACGAAGGCCTACGCTCAGCAGGAAGTTGAGCGTGCCAAGGCTTCGGGCCGTGACCCCGAGCCGTGGGCAGTCGCCGCTCTTGAAGGACACTCCGAGTCCGACAAGAAGCTGCGTGAAGAGCGCGTTGCCGAGCTGCTTGACTTGGTGGCCCTGCCGCGTAGCGCCATGCGTCGTTACCCGAATGAGCTCTCCGGTGGTCAGCGTCAGCGCGTTGCGGTTGCGCGTGCTCTTGCGCTCAACCCCGAGGTAATTGTCCTTGACGAGGCCGTTTCCGCACTGGACGTGCTGGTTCAGAACCAGATTCTGCACCTGCTCAACGACCTGCAAGCTGAGCTTGGACTGTCCTACCTGTTCATTACTCACGACCTGGCCGTTGTCCGCCAGATCGCAGACGATGTTGTGGTTATGGAGAAGGGGCGTCTGGTCGAGGCAAACACGACCGATGCACTCTTTAATCACCCAGTTCAGGATTACACTCGCGAGCTGATCGAGGCCGTTCCCGGCCGTAAGATCCAGCTCAACCTCTGAGTGTTCTTTCGTGGTTTTTTCGTGTGGGCAGGCCTTCGGGTCTGCCCACACGTGTATCTGAGCGTGGTGAATAGTTGCGCGGGATGAACAAGCGTTTTAGACGCGCTTCGTAGATTCGCGGACGGTCAATGTATACGAGACAGTGACGTCGGAAACCTGGGTTGAAGGCTGATTGTGGTGGGCAGGGTTCGCGGTTTCGGTGGTATCCGTGTCCGGTCCCTTCGCTTCCCCTGGGTCTCCAGTCCGGGCACTGCCCTCAATGAGCGCAATCAGCCCAGCCACGGCCTCGTGCGCGATTGCGTGAGTATCCGGGGAAATTGTTGTGAGTGCTGGGGTTGAGAAGCGCGAGAGGACGGTGTCGTCCCATGAAGAAACCAACACGTCTTGGGGGACGCGCACCTGTGCGCGAGAAAGTGCGCGTAGAGCACCTGCCCCTAAAAGGTCATTCATCGTGAAAATGGCATCGGGAAGCGTATTCGATTCCAGCCACTGGCCGAGAGCCGATTCAGCCCCCTCGGCGGTCCAAGGAGAGACTTCGACGCTGCGCCACGCCCATGAATCTAAGCCGAGCTCAGACAGTGCCTTCTCGATCCCGCGTTGGCGAAGTGCGCCCGCGCTGGAAGTCGCTCGAGTATGCGTCGAGCCAAGGATCAGGAAACTGCGCGCGCCCTGCTGGTAGAGGTGGTGCACCATTTCCGAGGCCGCAGAGACGTTATCCATCGAAAAGTGCGGAATACCCGCATCCTGGATCCTCTCGCCGAGCAGTACCAGCGGTGCGTCCAACTCGAGCTGGTTGAGGCCTTCGAGGTCGAGTTCGATGGGGGAGAGGATGAGTCCATCAATGAGGTTGGTGCGGAAGTCGCGCAGGACTGAGACTTCATGTTCGCGAGTGCCGGCGGTTTCGACAACCATGATCGAGTATCCGTTGCGGCGCGCCTCTTCTTGGATCAGGTGCGCAAGTTCTCCGAAGTAGGGCCATGCAAGGTTGGGGATAGCGAGCGCCAAGGTGTGTGTCTGACCTTGGCGAAGGCGCTGCGCAGCAATGTTTGGCCGATAACCCAGTTGACGGATTGCGTCTTCAACTGCCTTCCGCGTAGCAGGGGAGATGTGCGGAAAGTTGTTTACTACGTTTGAAACCGTACGCTGTGAGACGCCGGCAAGTTGCGCAACATCGCGCATGTTTGGCCGTGAAGATTTCATGTGCGTCTCCATAAAGTGTTGTTAACACTGATCTCATCAGGGATTACTGCTTCAGTCTACTGAAAATTCTGGTTGGCTGCTGAGGAATTGTGATGAATTTGCTACGTTGCAATTTTGTGGCAAATCATGCATGATGATCCCATGAAGGTCAACGTAGACACTTTCGATGCATGGAGTGACGCGAATTATCCGCGCCCGGATCTCTGTCGTGAATCCTGGCTGACTCTCAATGGCCAATGGTCCTTCGCCACAGATTCACGTGATGAGGGACTTACTCTGGGCTGGTACCTCCCCGGAGTCAGCTTCTCCAAGACGATTACTGTCCCCTTCCCGCCCGGAAGCCCGGACAGCGGCTGGAGTGGGGAACGATCCGATGTCGTCTGGTACCGGCGCACCATTACCCCTGAAGACCTTCAGCAGGCAGGTGCTGATGACACTTCCTCGCGCCAGCACCTGCGTATTCATTTCGAAGCGGTTGATTTTACCTGTGATGTCTGGATTAACGGCCGTCACCATATGCGCCACGAAGGTGGGTATACGCCCTTCACCATCACCGTTGACTCATCCGATTATTTGGATGAAGGCCTTGAACTTGTCGTCCGCGCACAGGATCGTCTTGACGCAGTGGACCAGCCGCGCGGCAAACAAGACTGGCAAGAAAACCCCCACGGTATTTGGTATCACTCGGTCGTTGGAATCTGGCGCGATGTATGGATGGAAGTTGTCCCCGAAGGCTACATTGAGTCGCTGACCTGGTCTTGGGATATTGAGAATGCTCAAGTCACCTGCGATATCGCACTTTCGGGTCTGCGTGAAGTCAGCGGAGACATCGACCCGATTGAGGCCAGTTTGACCCTTGAACTTGAGGGCGAAACCCTGGCTGCAAGTATGGTCCGGATGCGCTCGCGTTCCCTTCGCCTCGTCGCTCAAATCCCCGGACTGGCAAACCGACAGGAATGGGGGCGCTTACTGTGGTCACCCGCCCACCCCAACCTCATGAATGCGCGGATCTGCGTTGGTGATGACGAGGTTGTTTCCTACGTTGGCATCCGCGATGTCAGCCTTTCGCACCGCTATTTGGAAATCAACCACCAGCCCACCTACCTGCGCGGTGTTCTGGATCAGGGTTACTGGCCCTCGTCCTACTTCACTGCCCCCAGCCCGCAGGCTTTGAAGGCGGATCTGGAACTGGCCCGCGATATGGGCTTCAACTTCGTCCGTATCCACGAGAGAAGTGCGGATCGACGCACACTGACGTGGGCTGATCGTATGGGAATGATGGTGTGGGGAGAATCCGCATCCGCATATGCCTTCAGCGATCGAGCAGTCAGTGTGACGACGCAGGAATGGCAGGATCTGGTTTTACGTGATCGCAACCATCCCAGTCTGATTGTGTGGGTGCCCTTCAATGAAAGCTGGGGAGTGGACCTGATTGTCACCTCACCAAAGCAGCAGGCCTTTGTTCGCTCAGTGGTTGCGTTGACTGAGGCGCTTGATGGAACCCGCCCCGTAATTGCCAACGACGGCTGGGAACAGCTAGAGACTCCGATCGTGACAACCCACGACTACGGGGTTTACGGCGAGCAACTCCGCGTCAACTACGCCGATCGTGAATCGATTGCAGAGCTGGTTAACGGAGTGGGCCCGCAAGGACGCAAGATCCTGCTTGGTGAAGCCTGGAGCGATGATCGCCCCGTTATGGTCACGGAGTTCGGGGGGATTTCGCTGCCTCTGGATGCGGAGGATGCGTGGGGCTACGCAGTTGTCCCCACTGTCGAGGCCTATGAGGAGCGCGTGAGCGGACTTTTCGATGCTCTTGAATCCTCGCCCATTTTGGCTGGCTTCTGCTACACGCAACTGACGGATACCCGTCAGGAAACCAACGGCCTCGCCGACGAAAATCGCAACCCCAAGCTTCCATTGGAGGTTATCCGAGGATTTGTCATCAGTTCTGCTCGCCAGAGCGGGCAAATCCGGCCTCGCACGATTGTCGAGGCCAGTGCGGTGCTTGGTACCGATGAGCGAAGCGCCGTTTCACTGGCCTTTGAAGGTGATCGTGATGCCTAAAGCCCGCGTCCTTCGCAGGTGGGCAACGAACTTTGCTTTCACCCTGCCCTTCCTGATTTTCTACGGGGTCTTCATCCTCTTTCCCGTGGTCCAAGCGATTCTGATGTCCTTCTTTGACTGGGATCTGCTTGGGAGCACCCGCGAATGGATCGGGCTTGAAAACTACACCCACATGCTCGGCGGTACCGGTCTGGTCTGGGACGTCACTTCGATGTGGCTGATCCGAGTGCTGTGCTTGGCCTGCGGAGGGTATGTGGCCATTAAGGCAGTGCGTGAAGGTGACCTCAACTCAGGACGTATTCTGCTGATTGTCACTCTGATCGGCGCAGCGATTCTCTTGGGAATCCATCCAGGAGATGGCGGTTCCTGGTCTGATCCGCGTTTTTGGAACGCGATGACGAACACCGCGGTCTTTACCCTAGTGTCGACCCCCATCATCGTTGGACTTGGCCTGATCTACGCGCTTCTCCTTCAGCGCGGCGGGAAAGCCTCTGCGTTCTATCGCGCGGCATTCTTCGTCCCCTATGTTCTTCCGGTTTCGGTGGCCACGCTGATCTGGGGCTATATGCTCAACCCTTCGAGAGGCATTGTCGCGCGCTTCACCGAATACATGGGGTGGGGAACCATTGCGTGGCTGTCGGATCCCAAATGGGCAATGTCTGCAATCGTTGTGACGACCGTGTGGTGGACCGTCGGATTCAACCTCATCCTCTTCGGTGCGGGATTGCAAGATATTGATCCGACGTTGTATGAAGCCGCAAGCTTGGACGGCGCAAACTCTTTCCAAAAGTTCGTCAGCATCACCCTTCCGGGTCTGCGTCACGCAACGGTGCTGGTCCTCGTCACCCAGATCATCGCCTCGTTCCAGATCTTTGGTCAGGTCAACATCATGACGGCCGGAGGCCCGGGCGGTACGACCGATGTTCTGGTGCGCTACATCTATCAGACCGGTTTTAGAGACACTCAACTCGGCTATGCTTCGGCAATGTCCCTGGTGCTTTTCGTCTTGATGGTCTTCATCTCGTTGATCCAATTCCTGATCTCACGGCAAAGGAGCCGCTGACATGCGCGAGAAACTCAAGTCGTGCGGCTACCACGTCGTCATGATGGCACTTGCTCTGCTGTGGCTGATTCCGCTGCTGTGGACGCTGGTGATCTCTCTGAGTTCGAATTCGTCATTGAAGACGAACTCGCAGATCCTCATGCCCACAGAGCCGACTTTGTCGAACTATGCCGATGTTTTCCGGACTGGCTCGGCTGGTCGATGGTTCCTCAACTCGATGATCGTCTCGATCACTGCCACGGTCATTACGGTGATCATCTGCGCTGCTGCCGGTTATGCATTCGCGAAGCTTCCCTTCCCCGGGCGAACCATTGTTTACGGGCTGACTTTGGCCGGAATGATGGTTCCCAAAGAAGCGATGTTCGTCCCCCTGTTCATGATGTTTTCCGAGGCCGGGCTGGCGAATTCCTATATTGCGTTGATTTTCCCCCGTGTTGCCTTCCCCTTAGGCGTGTTCATCATGACGCAATTCTTCTCGCAGGTTCCAAGCGAAATGGAGGAAGCTGCGCAGGTTGATGGGGCTTCACCCGTGAGGATTTTCTTCTCCATCATGGTGCCCCTTGCGCGGCCTGCTCTGATCGCGCTTGCGACCTTCTCCTTCGTTCAAACCTGGAATGACTACCTGTGGCCACTGGTCTCGGCGACAAAGCCCGAAATGTTCACGGTCACGACCGGTTTGGCCTCCCTGCAGGGAACATTCGCACAATCGACGGAATTGGGTTCGCTTATGGCCCGAGGAATTGTCGGTGCGGCGCCCCTGCTCATCGTTTTCCTGCTGCTTCAGAAGTATCTGATCCGAGGAATCTCACTATCCAGTGGCGATAAGTAGGCATCGCCACCTGCGCCACACGCCTGATCGTCACTGCCGGGAAAGGGAAACTCGGCCTCGGCAATGAAGATCTTACTCACACGAAAACTCACCATTCACCACACAACGAAAGGCATGACAATGCGACAAGGACGCGCACTGACACGTCACGCGGGAATCGGTGCATGCGCACTGGCGACGACCGCGCTCTTTGTACTCACCGGATGCGGAGTGAACTCCGCCTCCTCCTCAAAGACTGTTGATGGAGCGGCAATTGCTTCCGTCAGCGATGACGATCTCAAGGGAACCACCATCACCATGGCTCGCTTCTTTGGCGACTGCCAGGAAAAGACCGATGGTGTCACTGACCTGTCCAAGGCCAACAGTGAATGCACAGCTATCTCGATCCTCACCAACAAGTTCAATGCAGAGAACAAGTGGGGAATCAAGGTTGAGCGTATGGGCGGTGCTTCGTGGCACAGCTACTACGACTCGCTCAATGCCGCTCTGGCCTCGTCGGATCGCCCCGACGTGGCAATCATGCACGGCTCCAACCTGCCTGACTACGCTGCCAAGGGCCTGCTCATGGAGGTGCCCGATGGAGTGGGCATCGACCTGTCCGGCTCGACGAAGCCCGCTTTGGACGCCGTGACCTACAAGGACAAGAAGTGGGGCGTTCCCTTCGACACCCACGCCATCATCAGCCACCTGAATATGGACATCCTGTCCCAGGCCGGATTGGTCGGTGAAGACGGTACCTACAAGCTTCCGACTTCGCCTGATGAGCTGCTTCAGCACGCAAAGGCCGTGAAGGAGAAGACCGGAAAGAACTACATCGATATCGCCCTGTCAAAGGATCCGATGGGCGAGCGCTTGTGGATGACTCTGGTCCAGCAGCAGGGGTCGGACATTATTTCCGCAGACGGCACCAAGGCGAATATGAACTCGGCTGAGGCAAAGACTTCGCTGGAGTTCATCAACACCCTGGTTAAGGAAGGCTACACGACCGTCAACCATGACTACGACGCCTCGGTTCAGGGCTTCCTGCGTGGTGAATCAGCAGTGATGTACAACGGTGTGTGGTCGGTGAACCAGTTCACCGCTGAAGCGCCCTTCAAGTACGAGACCAGCGATGCACTCATGCTCTTCAAGGACAAGGCAACCTGGGCGAACTCTCACGTGTGGACGGTTCCCGTTTCGGCCAAGCCCGATGCGAAGAAGTACCGTGCGGCTTTCGAATTTACCAAGTTCCTTAATGAGCACACCGGCGACTGGGCAATTGCCACGGGTCACATGCCTTCAACCCAGAAGGCTCTGGATTCTAGCGAGTACCTGAATGCTCCGCACCGCTCGCAGTACCTGAAGACCGCGACGACCTACGCTCGCATGGCTCCGCGCGTTGAGGCCTGGCCGAAGATCGCTGACCAGATCCAGGAGCAGATTGAGGCCACCTGGCTGAACGGAGCTGAAGTCGGTACGACTCTGGACAAGCTGCAGGAGACTGCTAGCTCTTCACTGAAGTAGGAGTGTGTATCAGAGGTTTCCCTACGGGGTACTTCGTTGAGGGGTATCTTGCTGATCCCTCAACGGCGACAGCCGCTT
>CAKAPY010000030.1 GCA_916719935.1 uncultured Actinomyces sp.
ATGTTGAAGGCCTTAAGGAACGTGGTGAGGAAATTCCCGCTGAGGATATTTGCGCGGGCTTTTCCGAGGCTGTCAACGATTCCTTGACGGCGAAAGCAGTTCGCGCTGCACTCGATCACGGATGCTCGACGATCGTTGTGGGCGGTGGCTTCTCGGCGAATTCCCGGCTTCGCGCGTTGCTGGCTGAGCGTGGCGAGGCTGCAGGCTTGGAAGTACGCATGCCTCCGCTTCGTTTTTGCACGGACAATGGGGCACAGATTGCCGCCATGGGCTCAGAGCTTGTGCGCGCAGGGGTTGAACCTTCAGATTGGGATTTCTCTCCCGATTCCGGTATGCCGTTGACGCAAACCTCTATGCTTCCCCGGCACTGATTCGTCGGGCAATAATTGCTCGGTGTGATTCGCCAATTCGCGTGGCGATAACGACACCCGGCTGACTCCCCGTGAGTTTGAGGGACTTGCGCAGCGCATCGGGTTGAATGTCGGCGCCGCGTTTCTTGACTTCGACGCGTCCAATATCGTGTGCTCGAAGTGCCTGTTGAATATTTTTTGCGCGCAGGTTCACCTGGTCGATGACTTCGAATATTGCCGCGAAGGGAGTGGGGGTCGCGTGCGATGCGCTGAGGTAGGCAATCGATTCGCTGATCAGATGCGCGTCGAGATCTTCGCTGAGCCTTGCAACCATACCCGCGCGAATAACTGCAGAATCCGGCTCGTAGAGGTAGCTCCCCAGCTGCCCAACTATTGCCTGCCGGGCAGGTGAATCGGCGAAAGGTGTTTGAGGATCTTCAAGGGTACGGACCTCATCGTGGGTGATGACGCATGCTGAGCGCCCTGCCCCTTCGTTGGCCAGGGAAGGAGACCACAGCGCGGCCTCGAGAAGATCTCCGTCAACACTGGTCCAGCGCGCGTGGAACTGGGAAGGAATCAGTTCGTAGGGGATACCCGGCGCAACTTTTACCCCTAAACGCGGGACATACTGTGCCCAAGACAAAACGCGGTCCAAAGAAGGGGACCAATCCGAGGGCGAAGTAATGCGCTTGGAACCACCCTGTTTGCCTGTTCGACGCGCGGGGTCAGCGAAAAGCGCGTCGAAACCTTCCGCCTCGAAATCTTCCGCACCCAGTGTGCTCACATCGCGTTTCTCAACGCGAGCGGAGGGGAAAGGGGAAAGGTTTTCGCGAGCGGCGGAAAGTGCCTCGTCATTGATGTCGTACGAAGTAACCCGCATGCCCGCACGCGCAAAGGCAAGGGAATCTGCGCCGATCCCGCATCCGAGGTCTCCGATATGCGTTGCGCCGGCACCGGCGAAGCGCGCGGCGTGTTCGCGGGCAAGAACCCATCGTGTTGCTTGTTCGTAACCGTCGCGCGTCCACAGCATTGTGCGCGCAAGAGAGCCGAATTTCCCTTCCGCCTGGGTGCGTAACTGCAGTTGAGAGGCGATTGCCGAGGCCGTGGCCGGGTCATCCGTTTGTGCGTGGATTGCCAAACTGAGCTCCATGGGGGAGAGGTGACGGTATGCCTCGTTTTCTTCCCATTGGGCAAGAAGTTCACGTCCGGGGGAGCAACAGAGTGGATCAATGGAGGACATGGTCTCTATTGTTGCGGAATTTCAGGGAAATAGAGAAAAGATATGGGGCGTGTGGGAGGCTGAGTGGAGGCGGTAGACAGCATTGGCACTCAGCTTGCTAGAGTGCCAATCGAGCCCTAGACTGAGTGGGTAAGCACACATGCGATCCCAAACCTGACCCCCGCGACGGCAGGGACGGGATGACATTAATCGTTATGAGAAGAAAGGGAGTGCTGAAATGGCTATCACCATCAAGCCCCTCGAAGATCGTATTGTCATCCGTCAGGTTGACAGCGAAGAGAAGACCGCTTCCGGTCTGTACATTCCCGATGCCGCCAAGGAAAAGCCGCAGGAAGGCGAAGTTCTGGCAGTGGGCCCCGGACGCGTTGACGACAACGGCAACCGCGTCCCCGTGGACGTCAAGGTCGGCGACCACGTGATCTTCAGCCGTTACGGTGGCACCGAAGTCAAGTACGACGGCGAAGAACTGCAGATCCTGTCTGCACGCGACGTGCTGGCAATTGTCGAGCGCTGAATAGATGTTCATGCATCTGCGTGATGCATGAAGTGGTGAGCCCGGAGTAAAACTCCTGGCTCACCACTTTTTTACGTTCTGAGTGCAGATACGTGACTGTTACTTAGTGCATTGGCGCTACCGCTGGCGCTGTTCGTGCTGCGACCGATGCTGTTAGCGCTGTTGCTCGTCGCGACTGCGCTACTGGCAATCGCGCTAGTGGCAATCGCGCTAGTCCTGCTGATCTTTCGAAGGCGTGGAAGAGGGAAGAGAAGCAGAGCGCGGTTTCCAGAGCAAGGCAACAATAGCGCCGATAATGAGTGCTCCAGCAAGGGTGATCACCCATGCGGGTAGTGCTCCAAAAAGTCCCATGATGGATTCTTCCCACGAAGCAAGAGTGTCAATGGAGACGATCCCGCCAAGAGGGTTACTCAAGTCGATTTTGAAAATTGTGACACCCAAAATGATGAGAACCAGTCCAGAGACGACATTTGTCCACGTCGTCTGACGCTTGAACAGAGTTAAGGACTTCGGTCGCACGATCGCTTGGATACGCCCCGCGGAATGCTGCCAGAGTAGTGCGAGCACCAAGAGGGGAAATGCCATTCCTGCGGAATAGAAAATGACTGCGATGATGCCTTCTACGACTGAACCACCCAAAGAGGAGGTTGCCAGTACCGCTCCAAGGATGGGACCTGCGCAACCAACCCCTGCAATTCCATAGGTAATACCCAAGAGGTAGACCGCCCATGCGGTATCACGTGACTGAGAAGCCGTTTCTAGGGAACGTACGCGGAAAACAGGAACATCCAAGGAGAAGAGCGTGATCAGTCCAGCAACAATCACCAAAAGGGCGATGACGTGGGTAATGAAGGCCGAGTGTTCTCTAATCAGCGCGACAACGCTTGATAACGCTGCCCCCAGCGGGATCAGTGGAGTGAGTAAGCCCAGCCAAAATATCCCGCAGCGAGCGATCAATTTCCGCGGAGATTGAAACGCGTAGGAAAAGAAGGCGGGCAGAAGCATGACGGAGCACGGTGCGAGCAGTGTCAATACTCCACCGAGGAAAGCAATAAGAGGATTCACTTCTTGAGGTGTTCTGCCTGGTTCTGGATGGTTGCCCGCACGTAGTCGGTATCGCGGAAGCCTGAGATAAAGCTATCGCCAATGAACATGAAGGGTGTGCCCTGGATGCCGATCTTGTAGGCGTCGTTTTGGGCCTGTTTGACTGCCGCCACCGTTTCGGGGTCGTTGGTATCGGCTTGGAAGCGCGAGATATCGGGGACGCCCGCCTTCTGGGCCAAAGCGGTCAAAGAATCCATCGTGTACTCGGGGTGGCCGGATGGGTCGGCCTCGCCATAGGCTGCGCTCACGAACTCCCAGAAACGTCCCTGGTTGGCTGCGGCAATGCCAGCCTGAGCGGCGAGAGGGGAAGACTGCGAAATTTGTGCCAGATCGCGCCACTCAATTCGCAAGGTCCCGTTATCGACCAGATCTTGCAATTGCGGTTCTACTTGCTGCGCGAAACGCGTGCAGTAGGGGCAAGAGAAATCAGAGTAAAGCACCATCACGACGGGAGCGTCGATCGAACCCTTTGCTCGCGCGTCATTGGCATCACGACGCTGCTGAGAGTGGATGATGTCGAGTCCCCTTTGATCGGTAACAGTCGGCGCGTAGGATGCTTGGGCTTGCTGTGGGGAAGCGGTGCTTTCCTGTGCTTGCTGCATCGGAGTTGCGCTAGCCGAGGCCATCGCTTGGGGTTGAGACGTTGACGGCCGGCTGGTCCACCAGACCGCACCGGCAACAAGAACAACAGCACATGCAAGAAGAAGAATGGCGATGATTCTCTGCTTGCCGAGGCCTCGAGATTCCATGGGGCACCTTTCGCATTTCGCACGGGATGACGGGGATGGGTTTCAGTCTATTCCATAGAGAGTGGGGAATAGGGGAAGAGAGCGGGGAATAGGGAAGCGGTTGACACTAGGTACTAGGTAAAAGAAACTCGCTCGGGACACCGACCCGAGCGAGTTCGAGATGACGTAGTGAGTGTGTCAGGAGACTCGACGAATACGACGGCGCTGAATTTCTTCGCGACGTTCTTCTTCAGTCATGCCGCCCCAGATTCCATAGGGTTCCTGAGCTCGCAGAGCATACTCGCGGCACTGCTCAATGACGGGACAAGTTGCGCAAATGGCTTTTGCGTTGGCGGCACGGCGACGACGGGTTGAACCGCGTTCACCTTCGGGGTGGAAGAAAAGTTCCGTATCGAGGTCGCGACAGGCGCCCTGGTACTGCCATTCCCACGCGTCAATCGACGGGCCTGGCAGTCGAGAGACGTCAGACATGAGTACCTCCATTCATTGCACTTCCCTGCGCGAGACGTTCTCGGCGAGAAGGACTGCAAGAAGGGTACCGAATTGTGCAAGAGTTATTCAAGGCCCCTTCAGTGAATCATAGTTGTTTCACAGGAAACTTGAGACGGCCGAAGTAACGCTGAAAACCGCATTATTACGGGAGATAACGAAATGCTGCAGAAATGCTGAAAGCGTAATTTTGTTGTCTGTTACATAGTCGTTCTTAGCTGTCAGCGGACAAAATCTGACCACTCGACTGGAAAAGGCAAGAAAGAAAGCTGACAATCAATTAGGTAGCATTCACTTAGGTATCCTTCATTACGTCAGGAGTGGTCATGCCCCGTGCACAGCTCGTGCTTCCCGCTGCTCACGATGCGCCGCTGACCGTCACTGCAGTTTCTGCCAAACTCGGTGTTTCGGCCTCGACACTGCGAACGTGGGAAAGGCGCTACGGTCTAGGCCCCGGAGAGCGCTCCGCAGGCAGCCACCGTCGCTACCTTCCGGAAGACGTCGCCAGGCTGACGCATATGATCGAGCTTATTCAAAGTGGGGTCACCCCCTCTGATGCCGCTGCGATCGTCCTTGCTCAAGATAAGGGAGAGCTGGAGGAAGTTCGCCCCCCGCGTACGGCAGATGAACTAGTTGTTGCCGCACGAGCAGGTGATCGGGACCGTCTTGTTCATCTCATCGAAGCAAGTGTCAGTGAAAAAGGCCTGCTTCATACATGGATGCTTTTGGTCGAACCCGCTTTTGAAATCATGGCTACTGATTATCACGGTGAAATTCCGGGTATTGCAGGTTCGTCAATGCTCAGTCAAGCGATGTATGACGTTCTTCGCGTGATGTCAGAACAACGCCCCGAACCTAAGTTCCCGTCTTCACCCAGCATCATTATTTTGGGCGATCGTGCGCATCTTCTTCCCGCGCATGTCATTGGAGTCGCCCTGCGGTGGTACGGCCCGAATGTCGTGGTGCTGGGAGCGTGTAGCCGTGGCTGGATTGGTGGCCGCGAAAAACTTGACGCTTTTGTTGAAAATATCGATTCGCATGTTGCTGCTCTTATCACCATGGGACAGGGTGAAGACTGCAAGAACTTCGTCTCTGCGGCAGTTCACAACCACGGAATCGACGTCATCGAGGTGGGAACTCAATCCCCTCGTGTTTTGGACGACCATGTTCTTCGCGTTCGTACGGTCTCAGCGTGCGTTGAAGAGACTTTGGCTTTGCTGAGCGCGAAGGTCCCTACGGCCTCCGTTCGCTGAGTCCTTTCGCGTGACCTCGTTCAATTACTGCATGCTCTTGCAACGTGTTAGCGTAGACGCGTATCTATTAGGTCGCGCAGGTGCGGCATGCACAGAGGATTAAAGATGACCCCGTGGGAAGATCGCCAGCTTATCGAAGCCTTCGATGAAGAATTCGAAGAACTTGTTCATTTTGCGGCGGGTTCGGTTGTAGATTGCGGTTTCGGATACATGGATCGCAATGGGGTAGTGGATCCTTCAAAGCCAGTTGAACTGTGGATTACTGGGCGAATGACCTATGTTTTCGCGCTCGCGGCGCTCAAGGGTTACGACTGGGCGATCCCCTTGGTTGATCATGGTATTCGTTGCCTGACTGAAGGCCCTATGTACGATGCCGAAAATGGCGGTTGGTTCTCCGGGCTCGTGACAGAGATTGTTCAGCGCGAGGATGGCCCGCATTGGAAGGCGATTGAACCAGCCAATGACGGTCTGAAACAGGCATACGCACATGCATTTGTCATCCTCTGCTCAAGCGCTGCAACAGTGCTTGGACGCCCGGGTGCCCGTGAGCTTCTTGATCGTGCGCTGGCTGACCAAGAGCTCCATTGGTGGGAGCCTCAGTTTGGACGCGTCTGTGAATCCTGGAACCGTGATTACACTCGTGGCGAGAGCTACCGTGGTGTCAATGCAAATATGCACACCGTCGAGGCTTACCTAGCTGCTTATGATGCGACGGGAGAGCGTATCTGGCTGGATCGTGCACGTGGAATCTGTCGTTTCGTTTCCGAGGTCGCTGAGCAGCAGCATTGGCGTATTCCCGAGCACTTCGATGTCGAGTGGAACATGCTTCCCGATCACAATATCGATCGTCCTTCGGATCCTTTCCGTCCCTACGGTGCAACCCCCGGACATGGGATGGAATGGGCGCGACTGATCCTCCACACTCGTGCGGCCTTCTTGGCCATGGGGGAGAGCGAAGATTGGATGCTTGAAGCTGCTGAGCAGCTTTTCAACCGTGCCTGCTCTGATGGCTGGGATAAACATGGCGCGGAGGGTTTCGTTTACACCACTGACTGGGAAGGGCGCGCGGTCGTGGATACTCGCATGCACTGGGTGCTGTGTGAGGCTGTCAATTCTGCATGTGTCTTAGGTCGTGTTCATGAAGAGGCCGGAGACGACGCGCGTGTTGCGGAGTTGAGTTCTTTGTATGCGCAGTGGGCTGATTGGGCGGACCGCTACCTTCGCGAGGCCTCCGGTCGCTGGATCCACGAAGTTGACGCCTCGGGTGTGGAGTCAGGGACGACCTGGGAGGGGAAGGCGGATGCCTACCACGTTGCGCAGATGCTGCTTCTGCCACAGGTTGGTAATACCCCGTGCTTTGCTTTGGCCTTGAAGGAGAAAGCAGAAGAAGAGGCCTAGTCCGCTTCTACTCTCACTTTTCTGGGGTGAGCTTAGCCACGCATACTGGGTTTTAGGTCAAACCCAGTATGCTCTAGCCCACTTTCGGGCCTAAACTCTGTTCATGGCAGACATTCACAATGATCCTTTTGCTTTGACCGGACTGACCTACGATGACGTTCTGCTTCTTCCTGAACTGACCGATGTTGTTCCCTCTGAGGTCGATACATCTGCACAGTTGACGAAGAAGATTCGCCTGCGTATTCCTCTGCTTTCTGCAGCGATGGATACGGTGACCGAGGCGCGCATGGCGATTGCAATGGCTCGCCAGGGCGGTATCGGAATCTTGCACCGAAATCTCTCGATTGAAGAGCAAGCTTCCCAAGTTCGTCAGGTGAAGCGTTCTGAATCGGGAATGGTTGAGGACCCGGTGACTATTGGTCCCGATGCAACCATCGAGGAACTGGATCGTTTGTGTGGTCACTACCGTGTCTCAGGCCTTCCCGTTGTCGACGATCAGCAGCAGCTCATTGGCATTATTACGAACCGCGATCTGCGTTTTGTTCCTACCGATCAGTGGGCAACACTGAAGGTTCGTGACTGTATGACTCCTCGCGAACGTCTGGTGACGGGCAAGGTTGGAACCAGTCGTGAGGAAGCGAAGGCACTGCTTGCGACAAATCGTGTTGAGAAGCTGCCGATTATCGATGAGGACGGGCGTCTGACCGGTCTGATCACGGTGAAGGATTTTGTGAAGACTGAACAGTATCCGAATGCGACGAAGGATGATCGCGGTCGTCTGATGGTCGGTGCTGCAGTTGGGTACTGGGGAGACACTTGGGAACGCGCCTGTGCGCTTCGCGATGCAGGCGTTGACGTCCTAGTTGTTGACACCGCTAACGGCGGTGCTGCCTTGGCTTTGGAAATGATCCGAAAGATCAAGGCTGACTCTTCTTTCGATGGTGTTCAGATCATCGGCGGCAATGTCGCAACAACCGAAGGTGCTCAGGCTCTGATTGATGCAGGCGTTGACGCTGTGAAGGTGGGTGTTGGCCCGGGTTCGATTTGTACAACGCGTGTCGTTGCGGGCGTGGGCGTACCTCAGGTAACTGCGATCTATTTGGCATCTCTCGCGTGCAAGCCGGCAGGTGTGCCTCTGATTGCTGATGGCGGCCTGCAGTACTCCGGTGATATCGGTAAGGCAATTGTTGCCGGCGCGGACACCGTCATGCTGGGTTCGCTTCTTGCTGGCTGCGAAGAATCGCCCGGCGAGGTCGTCTTCACGAATGGCAAGCAGTTCAAGCGTTACCGTGGCATGGGCTCTTTGGGTGCGATGAGTTCGCGCGGACGCAAGTCGTACTCGAAGGATCGCTACTTCCAAGCCGATGTCTCTTCGGACGACAAGATTGTTCCCGAGGGCATCGAGGGCCAGGTTCCCTACACCGGTTCGCTCGCTGCAGTTGTCTACCAGCTGGTGGGCGGTCTGCATCAGACGATGTTCTACCTAGGTGCCTCGACGATTGACGCGGTCAAGCGTAATGGTCGTTTCGTTCGCATCACTTCTGCAGGCTTGCGTGAATCGCACCCGCATGACGTCCAGATGACGACTGAGGCTCCGAACTATCACTCTTCGACGAAGTGATTCGTCAGTAGGAAGTCTTTAAGGGCACGGCTTTGAGCCGTGCCCTTAAAGTATTTGCGGTGTGTCCTTTATTGCATGGGCCAGCGACGGTACCAGTGGAGATGGGGGGAATCTCCACCGGTGTGTGCCTATTGCAGGGGCCAGCGACGATCGATGTGTGTCTCCCTGCCCTTTGAACGCATGAAATTCTCGAAGTTCTCTGCCCAAGCTGCGTGGGCTTCCTTCTGGAAGGCATGGATTTCCCGACAGTCTTTCGATGCGCAGTCCGGATATTTCCGGGCAATAGCAGCTAGGACATCAAGGGTCATGATGACGTCATATTCAGCAGTGTGTGCGTTTTCTGAAACAGGAACGCCGTAAGCCGCTGCCATCAATGACAGTTGCTTCTTTCCTTTGCGGAAGCGCTCAAGATGGCGGTCCAAGACCAAGGGGTCGATGATAGGTGCCGGTTCTGGGGTTCCAAGTCTGTCGCTGAGTGTGGGAAGCGAGTGACGGCGAAGCTCATCTTCGAGCAGGGTGAGGTCGTAGCTTCCATTGAAGGCAACGACGGGGTAGCCCTGCGCCATATGTGCTGCCAATGCAGATGCGACTTCATTGAGAACTTCTTCGATGGGGCGCCCATGGCTGCGTGCGTGCTGGGTGGTAATGCCGTGGATTTGTGCAGCTGTGTCCGGGATATCCACGCCCGGATCAGCTAACCACGTCGTAATAGTGTCGGAATCCGGGGATCCAGATGCGCCTTCGCTGCGCAGAACCAGAGCGGCGCTGACAAGACGGTCGCGATGGGGATTGACGCCTGTCGTTTCGGTATCGAAGCCCAGCCAGGGGAGCTGAGCCCAAGAAAGAGGGTGTGTGTCTGCCATGGCTTAAGTGTGCATCAGAGCACTGTCATTTGCGTCCAGTTTTTCAGTTCGCGGCGCATAAAAGTGTCCCGCTTCGACGAAGAAGCGGGACAGAATGGAATTGGCCAGTGATCAGGGATGTAAAGGCAAGGGGAAGGAGAAACGCGTGTATGCGCAGGGCATCTGAGCGCGATCTCGTGATCCGAGCTTCCGGCTTGCGCGTTCGCTTGTACGGCGCGATACATCCTGACGATTACGGTTTTCCGTGCGTGAACTGCGTCGGAAATCCTTGGTAATGGCAGCTGCTGCTGTCAACATGGTGACCTCCTGCGGATCAAATGACGAACACCGGTAGTAGGTGTATCTATGTGACGACATAGACAGTGTGCCTGTCTGCTCAGTCCGTTTCAAGTGTTTGGTGACGTTGCTTTTTCCCTTTCAGTTCAAGGGAAAATAGTGATTGGGTAAAGGTGAGGAAGTGGTGAAGTTTACCCAAGGCGTCCTCATAAAGAGAATAAAATTAAAGTAAAATTTTTGATCCTTTTGCCATGTGTCCACAGGTGTTTGTGATCGAATGTAAAACCGTTTCGCTATGTAGACAGTATGTGATATCGCTTACATTAATTGGTTGGGGAGGCTTCGTGTCTTCTGCGCCTTGGCGACGCATCCGACGAGATTGTGCGACTAGAATGGCGTCATGGCTAACGAGGTCGAAATTGGTCGAGGAAAACGTGGTCGTCGGGCGTATACCTTGGATGACATTGCACTAGTTTCGGCACGCCGGACCAGGGATCCCGCGGATGTGAATGTTGGCTGGCAAATCGATGCGTATCACGTCGACGTCCCCATTATGGCCGCGCCCATGGACTCGGTGATGAGTCCCGATACTGCGATCCTCTTTGGCAAACTCGGCGGAATTGGGGTCCTGGATCTGGATGGATTGTGGACTCGTTACGAAAATCCTCAGCCGATTTTGGATGAAATAGCACAGCTTCCTGCAGACGGGTCGATTGCGCGTTTGCAGCAGATCTA
>CAKAPY010000031.1 GCA_916719935.1 uncultured Actinomyces sp.
ACCCGCAGATCCTTCACAACCAACTGGAAGCGATCGCTCTGGCAGCCATCCAACACCGAGAAACCTCGGTATCAATCATGGCTCCCATGATTTCAACAATTGCTGAAGCTCAGTGGTTTGCTTCGACCGTCCGCCACCTTTCCGAACGCTTCGAGGTTGAACTGCGCGCGGGAATTATGATCGAGGTCCCCTCGGCGGCGCTTTTGATCGATTCCATGATGAAATACCTCGATTTCGTATCGATTGGAACGAATGATCTGACGCAGTACACGATGGCTGCGGATCGTATGTCACCTGACTTGGCCGAGTATTCCGATCCCTGGCAGCCCGCGCCTTTGCGCCTGATTGCGCAGGTTGCGCGCGCTGGCCTTGAGCATGGGGTAAGCGTGAGTGTGTGTGGCGAGGCCGCGGCAGACCCGCTGCTCGCCTGCGTTTTCGTTGGTATGGGTATCCCCACGCTGTCGATGCCGCGCTTGGCGATTCCCTCGGTGGGCGCGCAGCTTGCTCAGGTCAGCCTGGCACAGTGTCGCTTAGCTGCCGCTTCCGTTGTCGAGGCCTCCGATCCCGGCGACGCCCGCTACCGTGCACGCGAAGCGCTCCAGGTGGAGTTTTAGGCCTCGCGAAAATAGGTCCAAAAAGCCTGCAATTTGGCCGAAGAAATGCTGTACTATCGGCGATGACGACGTCGTTATCAGGAGAGTTACAGTGGGTCTGCGTGACATCATTCGCGATATTTCGAACTTAACCGTGCCCGGAAACATTGACCGTACAGTTCAGTCCCACGTAGAGGCCGTACAATCGCGCGTCGGTGCGGTTCAGTCTCGCGTGGAGTCCTTCCTACAGCCCTTCAATGGCTCTGGTACCCCAGTTGTTCCTACTCCCACAGGTTCTTTCCCCACGGCTCCACTCGCTACAACTTCTCCCACTGCGAATACCACCGAGTGCCTAGTCCCTCGCTACAACGGGCGCTACCTCTTCGAATGGATCGATGACATCAAAGCCCTCAAGCGCTCAGGAGACCTCGACCAGGCGCTGGCGCTTGCCCAAGCTTGCCTCACAGAGATGGTCAAAGCTGCGCTCCAAAACCCTAAATGCGTCATGGAGTACTACGTCGCGCAGGTCACCATCATTCAGCACAAGATGAAGGACTACTCTGGCGAGCTCTCAACCTTAGATAGATGGTTCTCGCTGGGTCTGCCCGCGCCTCGCGAGGATTACCGCATCGACCTTCAAAAGCGCCGCGCCAAAGCACAGGAAATGCTTGCTAAACAACGCGGTGAGGACGCCTCTGCGTATAACGCCGAATGGAAACGTCTCGTCGAGCTTGAAAAACACGTCAAAAACACAACGTATTTTGACGCGCCGACAACCGGTTACACATCAATCACTGGTGAAGAGCACTCAACCCCACGCATCACAGAGCAACACAGTCCGGACCGCCGCCCCTACGCGCAGGCACGCTCATCTGCGTCCGCACGAGCGGCCTCGTCAAGAAGCGAGCAGCCACGCAGTTCGGCGTGGTCCGCTCCATCAAAAATCCTTGCGGCGCCAACCTTCGTCGCTGTCGATTTCGAAACCGCAAATCGCATGGGCGGCGTCTCTGCGTGCCAGATCGCACTTGTCAAAGTCCATCAGGGCCAAGTCATTGACCGCATGTCAACGCTGATCAAACCCCCTTTGGGTTACGATCACTTTGAATTCACACACATCCACGGGATTACTGCCCACGACGTTCATCACTCCCCGTCATGGACAGATGTCGCCCCCTATGCGCTGCGTTTTTCTGCCGGACTTCCCATGTATGCGCACAACGCATCCTTCGATAAAAGAGTCTGGCAAGAGCTGGATGAGTTCTTCCGGACGCAGACGCTGCCAAGCGACTTCTTCTGTTCCTATCGGACGGCAAAGGATCTAGTCCCCGGATTGAGCGACTACAAACTGCCGACCGTCACACGTGCACTTGTTCCTGGTTTCCGACTGAATCACCACGATGCGACCTCGGATGCCGAGGCCTGCGCGCTCATCGTTGCTGCTCTTCAACAGAGGAACCGCTACTGATTAACCATAGAGGGGCCCTCATCGATGTGAGGGCCCCTCTATTTCGTATTGGGTCTAGTTTGCTGCCGCAGGCAAGATGACCGAGAAGGTCGTTCCGTGTTCACCGGGCTGACCTTCGCCTTCGCATAAGGTGTCGACGTCCACTCGGCCGCCCAAGGCCTCGGCAATCGAGGAAACGATCGACAGGCCCAGCCCCGAGGATCCCTTCCCCTGACGTGAGCGCGAAGTGTCGCCTCGGACGAAGCGATCAAAGACAGTCGCACGCAGCTCGGGCGCAATTCCCGGGCCATCATCGGCAACGCTCAGGCGCACAAACCCCGGCGTCGATGCGGTACCGGCGATCATTTGCACTCCAACTTTGACGTGAGTGCCAGCGGGAGTGTGGATCCTAGCGTTATTGACCAGGTTTGCGAAGACCTGGCGAAGCGCAGACTCATCACCCAGCACGGTGCAGGAAGTGCAGGGATCGGCCTCGTCATCAATTTCGGGAAGGTCCAAGCTCCACTGGTGATCTGGACCTGCTGCATGGGCGTCTGACACTGCGTCGATAGCCAATGGGATCACGTCGACCGGATCGCTGGCCAGTTCACGTCCCGCATCAAGGCGAGCCAACAGCAGAAGATCCTCAACCAGACCGGACATACGTGCGGACTCAGATGCGATTCGCGAAAGCGCAAGCTCTTGGTCCGTTGCTCCTCGTTGAAGAAGCTGCGTGTAACCCTGAATCGATGCCAAAGGAGTTCTGAGTTCGTGCGAGGCATCGGCAACGAACTGGCGCAGGCGCTGCTCGGATTCCGCGCGAGCCTGAAGCGCAGTTTCAACATTGTCGATCATGGTGTTCAACGCGAAACCGACATCGCCAACCTCATCTCCGGGTTGGGCGATGGAGTAATCAACGCGTTGGAAGTCCTCAACTGTTGGAGTGGCAATCAGGTCCTTGGAACCGATGCTTCGCGCGGTTGCGGCAACTTCACCCAGAGGAAGCATTTCCCTGCGGATCCACTTGCGGCCGATGAAAGTCGCTCCGGCGATCACGACCAAAGCGATAACGCCTTCAAGAGCCACCAACATGATCAGCGTCGAGTTATTGGCTGCCAAAGACAGGCCGACGACCAGTGTCCGCGACTCTGATTGAGCGCACATGATCCTGAAAGCACCTAAATTCGGCAAGCTGACATTGTGTCCATGTCCATCACAGCGCAAGGAGAGAATCTGCTGCTGAGCGGCGCTATCGAGCTCCACCACATCAAATTGCTTGACGACACCCGAAACGATCTCATTGTCGTCCTTGATGAGCTGCAACTGGCCTTCTGAAGAACCTGGGCCTCGCAAACCGCGCGGGCCGTGTTCACTTGGCGAGGCGGAGGAACTTGGGGATTTCGACTGTGATGGACCGTGGTCATCATCGTGATCATCCTGGTCACCCTGTGGCCCGGCTGTCGGAGGCGGGGGCGGAGGAACAGGTTGTTGCAAACTGAGCTCTGCGTTCTTTTCAAGCCTGCTGAGCATGGATTCGAGCGAACTATCGATCTTGGAAGTCATCCACGAATGCATTGCAAGCGCCGAGGCGGCAAGCATTGTCACCAGAGCGATGGCGACGGCAGCCGCAAGAAAACGGCTCAAACGCACTGTCAACAGGCGCGAACGCTTCCGAGGCGCACCGCTTGATGACACACCTTGGGGGGCAGAGGCTGTCATTGATGCTCCTACGAGGCTGGCCTGAGGATATAACCGGCTCCCCTGACCGTGTGAATCATGGGTTCGCGCCCAGCGTCGATCTTCTTACGCAAATACGAAATGTAGAGCTCGACGATGTTCGCCTGACCACCAAAATCGTAGGACCACACGCGGTCGAGGATCTGCGACTTCGACAAGACAACATTCGGGTTTTCCATGAAGTAGCGCAGCAGCTCGAATTCAGTGTTGGTGAGCGTAATTGCTTCACCGCCGCGCGCAACATCGTGGGAGTCCTCATCCAGGGTTAGGTCGCCAACGGTCAGAACACGTTCAGCGGTGACTGAAGCCATTCCAGATCGACGAAGCAGTGCATCAATACGCGCAGTGACTTCATCGAGGTCAAAAGGCTTAGTGACGTAGTCATCTGCACCTGCACGCAGTCCAGCAACGCGGTCGGCAACGGCGTCACGCGCCGTCAAGAACAGGACGGGAAGGTGCGGCTTGCGCTTACGCAGGCGTTCCAGAGTTTCCATTCCGTCGAGGCCGGGCATCTGGATATCCAAGACGACGACATCGGGGTCAAAAGTATCGGCCTTATCCAGTGCTTCCCAACCGTTTGCTGCGGTTTTTGTCTCCCAGCCCTGGTGGCGCAGTGCTGATCCAAGTAGCTCGGCCAAGACCGATTCGTCATCCACGACAAGGATGCGCGCGGGCGTCCCATCGGGGCGAATAAAGCTGGACTCTGATGTACTCACGTCGCGATCCTTTCATAATTTCCGTGGAAATTCAGGACATATTGCGCCGGCCTTCCATTGCCCGTCCCAGGGTAATGGAATCCGCATATTCCAAATCGCCGCCCACGGGAAGCCCCATGGCCAGGCGCGTTGTCGTCACACCAATTGTCGAAAGGGTGCGCGCTAGGTACGAGGCGGTTGCCTCACCTTCAATATTCGGGTTTGTCGCGATGATGACCTCTTGAACAACACCATCTGACAGGCGTCCCAGAAGCTGACGAATACTGAGCTGATCGGGGCCAATCCCGTGGATGGGATCAATAGCGCCGCCCAGAACGTGGTAGCGTCCGCGGAATACCCGCGAGTTCTCAATGGCCTGGATGTCCTTGGGTTCTTGGACAACACAGATCACGCTGGGATCACGCCGCGGATCACGACAGATCGAGCATTCATCGTCTTCGGTGAGGTTCCCGCACACAACACAGTGCTTAACCTGATGACGGACCGCATTGATCGCAGTGGTCAGACGCTCGACATCCTCAGGCTCGGCCTCGAGAAGGTGCAAAGCCATACGCTGCGCGCTCTTTGGCCCCACTCCGGGAAGTTGTCCCAATTCATCGATGAGGTCTTGAAGAGCTCCTTCGTACATGCGTCACCACCCACCCTGGTCGTCAGTCTTCTGCTCAATGATGGTTCCGCCCAAAATATCCAAAACTGCTGGGATTCCAAAGAGATTCGAATCGGACATATCCTGATCATCAATGCTGGCGCTGTCGTCCTCTGCCGCAGAAACGCTGGGAGTTGCGGGAATTTCCTGCGCTTCTTCCTCTGCCGAGGCGTCTGCTGAGGCTGCCGCTTCCTCTTCCTCACTCCCGTCATCAGTTGAAGGTGCGTCGTCATCTTCTTCCATGCGCGCAAAACGCTGCGAAGGAAGTGGCGTAACTTCAGCGAAGTTTGGAACTTCAGGAGCTGACTCTTCTTCAAGCGGGTCAAAACTTGGAGGCTGAACGACAGTTTCACTCCAACCTGAAGTCGCGACAGGCTCATCCTCTGGTTCATCATCAGGTTCAGGTGATGGAACAGGTACTTCCTGCGAGTCCTGCTCTACCTCTTCAACCTGATCTCCCGGATCAAAAGGGGGCGGCGCCTGAGTATGCCAATCGTAAGATTCTGGTGCCTGCGGATCATAGGGTTTCGAGGCATCGATCGGTTCCGCCGGAACATGGAATTCCGGTGCCGGCGCGGCTTCGTGCGCCGAAGTGTCTGAGCTACCCAGCCCAGAGGGGAGCGATTCTTGAGCAGGTGAAGCCTGAGCGGCTGTGGGTTGAAGGGAGGCGGCCTGCGCTGGCATGCTCTGCACAGGAGCAGCGCTGGAGTGTGCATTGGCAGAAGGCGTCGAAACTGCCGGCCCACCGCCGGATTGCCCCACCTGTGCACTGACGTGCAAACGAACACCCAAGACGTCATAGATCGTGTCCTCCACGATCTGTGCGCGTCCCCCGTTTGTAAAGCTTGCGACCATTCCTTGGCTGGGGAAGAGGATGACCAATTGGTCTCCATCAACGGCACCCAATTGGCCGTTTTGCGACAGCAAACTCCACACAACCCTGCTGTGCGTAGCCAAACGCTCAACAACATCTCCCCAGCGCTGTCGTACAAGATCCGCGTTGGGCGCAGCAGCGGGAGCGGGTGAATGAGAGGGTGCGGGAACTTGCTCCGGAGCCTTTTCGGGCACTTCATGGGCAGCCTCGCGAGGCATCTGAGCAGCGGGAGTATCAACAGGAGCGCTGTGCGGCGCAGCTGATTCGCTATGGGCAGCAGGGCGAGTGACCTCCCAGCCGCCAGATGAGGACTGAGACTGGGGTGCATGTTCTGCCTGCCGCGGCGAATCAATGCGACCATCGGCGGAAGCTTCTGGCGCCACCGAGGCACCCTGGTGGTCTCCGCTCTTCTGAGCTTTCTTGCGTGCAAGAGCCTCACGCGCCTGACGAGCACCAAATGAACCCGAGCCAGCCGGGGCCTCGGCAGGGGCACCGCCCCCAACCAAGCCGACTCCACCAGAGAGCGGTCCCGGGGTACCCGCCATCGGGCCAGCGACCGCTGCAGGTGCTACTCCATAGGCACCAGCAGTAGCATCAATGCCTCCACCGGGCACCAAGATTCGGCCGATGAGCAACTCAAGCTGCAGCCTAGGTGAGGTCGCGCCAGTCATGGAGCGAAGGGCCTCGTCAGTGAGGTCAGCAGCGCGCGACAAGGCCTGCGTCCCCCAGTTCTTTGCCTGGACGCTCATACGTTCAAACTGATCGTGAGGCGTACCCACCAAGACATCGTTGGCGCCATCGCCCGCGACGGCAATAATCAACAGGTCGCGCAAGCGCTGCAAGAAATCTTCGACAAAACGACGCGGGTCATGACCCGAAGACACCATTTTTTCGATCACACGATACGCAGCACCGCCGTCGCCCCCTGCAAGAGCATCGACAGTCTCATCCAAAAGCGCAGTATCCGTGTAGCCCAAGAGAGCAACAGCGGTCTTATACGCGATCTCGCCATCGATTGCGCCGGCCATCAACTGGTCCAAGACCGACAGAGAGTCACGCACAGAACCGCCACCGGCGCGGATGACCAGGGGAAGGACACCCTCACCGACGCGAATATGCTCCTCATCGCACAGAGTCTGCAGGTAGGGTTCCAAAATATCTGGCGGAACCAAGCGGAAAGGATAGTGATGCGTACGGGAACGGATGGTTCCAATGACGCGCTCAGGTTCCGTCGTCGCAAAGATAAACTTCACGTGCTCGGGCGGCTCTTCCACGAGCTTGAGCAGGGCATTGAAGCCCTGGGGGCTGACCATGTGGGCTTCGTCGATAATGAAGACCTTGTAGCGGTCACGCACCGGTGCAAAAGTGGCGCGCTCACGTAGGTCACGCGCGTCATCCACACCACCGTGCGAGGCGGCGTCGATTTCAACAACGTCGAGTGAACCCGGGCCACCGGTTGCCAGTTCACGACAGGACTCACATTGACCGCAAGGCGTATCCGTTGGACCTTCAGCGCAGTTCAGGCAACGCGCCAAAATACGCGCAGAGGTCGTCTTTCCACACCCGCGCGGACCAGAGAATAAGTACGCATGATTCACCCTGTGGGCACGCAGAGCTGCCTGGAGGGGTTTGGTCACGTGTTCCTGGCCGATGACCTGTTCAAAGGTATCGGGCCTGTACCGGCGATAAAGAGCTGTCGTCACACTTGAACTTTACGGCCCCGCGCGCTCATTTGCGTCCTGTTTTCACCACAAGCCGCAAGAACACAGCGAAAATCATAAAAGTGGAGGTCCAAGCAGTTTCCCACTTGGACCTCCACTTACTCACGTCTACGCCACCGACTCAGCGGCGGCGACACGCATTAGGAGATGCGGCCTCGGCGACGAAGTGCAAGGAGTGCACCGCCCACGATGAGCGCGGCAAGACCCGCACTCAGGACTCCGGCCTCGGTACCCGTACGTGCCAACTTAGAAGCGGGAGTCTTCGGGTTCGGCTGCTTCGGAGGCTGCGGAGCCGCAGGAACTTCCTTCTCCATGTATCCGAAGTCGACGTTCTCAACGGTCGGGTTTGACTCTCCTAGCTCGATGAGCTCGGACTGAGAATCCTTGAGCGTATCGGGATCAAGAGTCTGCTCCAGGCCGTTCAAGACACCGGTCGTATCAACCTTCACGCGATACTTGCCATCGGGCAGGTGCGAGAACTTGTATGCGCCGTTGGAATCCGTGGTCGTGGTCTCCACGACGTTTCCGTTCTCATCGAGCAAGGTCACCTTGACCGAGGGGAAGCGAGGATCGCTGGGATCCTTAACGCCGTTACGGGCCTCGTCACGGAAGATCGTGCCGCTGATCGAATTGTTCTCGACGTAACCGAAGTTCACACCGCTTTGAGTACGGTTCGTGTTATTCAGGGAGATCGTTCCAGAGGTCGAATCCGCGACGCCATCGGGATCCTCGGTCTGGTCCAGGCCCTTGAGCGTTCCGGTCGTATCAACCTTGACGCGGTAGTCACCGGCGGGCAGCTGGGAGAAGCTGTAGGCGCCGTTCGCATCCGTCGTCGTGGTCGCTACAACATTGCCCGCAGAATCCAACAGGTTCACGGTGACACCCGCGTAGGGATTCTCGTTGGAATCATGGGAGGCACTGCGGTTTCCATCGCGATAAATCGTGCCGGAAAGCGAGTAATCCGGAACGTAACCGAAGTTGACGTTTTCCTTCACGCTCTGCGTCGGATCCAGGGTGATGGGCTCGGAGGCGTTGTCCTTCGTGCCATCCGGGTCCTCGGTCTGGTCGGTGTCAGTGAGCGCACCGTCCTTCACAACCTTGACAGAGTAGGTGCCATCGGGCAGGTGCTCGAAGGAGTAGCTGCCATCCGCGGCGGTCGTAGTCGTTGCGACGACGTTTCCATCCTTATCCAGCAGCTGGACCGTCTGTCCCTGGTAGCCTTCCTCACTGCCATCACGCGAAGAGGAACGGTTATCGTCACGGTAGACCGAACCCTTGATGGTGTTATTCGGGTTGTATCCGAAGTTCACACCGGTCTGGGTCGGATTGTCCGCACCGATCGAAATCTTGCCCGAGGCATTGTCCTTCGTACCGTCAGGGTCTTCAGTCTGGTCCATGTCCTTGATGGCGCCATCCTTGACAACCTTCACGGTGTAGTCACCCGCAGGCAGCTTGGAGAAGGAGTAGTTTCCATCCGCATCGGTCGTGGTCGTTGCAACGACATTGCCCGAAGCATCGACCAGGTTCACGGTGACACCCTGGAAGGGGGTTTCAGTTGCGTCCTTGGATTCGGAACGGTTCGAATCGCGGTAGACATTACCGGCGATCGAGTAGTCCTTCGCGTAACCGAAGTTCACATTGGTGACATCCGGATCATTACGCGTGAAGGTGATGGGCGCTGACTGCGAGTTCTTCGCGCCGCTGGGATCTTCGGTCTGTTCGAGGCCGGCCAGCTTGCCCGTTGTATCCACCTTGACGGTGTAGGTACCGTCGCTCAGGCCGGGGAAGTTGTAATTTCCCGAGGCGTCAGTGGTGGTGGTTGCGACAACATTGCCCGAGCCGTCGACTAGGGTGACCGTCACGCCCGAGAGGTTGACGTCATTACCATCCTTCGTCTTATCTCGGTTTTCATCCAGGTAGATGTTGCCCGAGATTGCATGCTTCTTCACGTACCCAAAATTGACGTTCTCGCGAACCGGGTTATCCGCGTTAAGCGTGATCGCACCGGAGGCATTGTCCTTTGTGCCGTCGGGGTCCTCGGTCTGGGTCAGGTTGGCGAGTTCGCCATCCTTGACGACCTTTACCGTGTAGGTACCCGCATTGAGCCCAGTGAAGGAGTAGTTACCATCTGTATCAGTCGTCGTCGTGGCAACAACTGCTCCGGCTGCGTCCACAAGGTTCACGGTGACACCATTGAAGCCCTCTTCACCGGCGGTGTAGGACGAGGAGTCATTCTTATCGAAGTACACCTTGCCCGAAAGACGGTGCTTGACGGTGATCGTCGTTGAGGCCTTGTTGTTGTTCAAGTTCACGTCGTAGGGAGGCAGATCCTTGAATTCAACATTGTTGGTGATGGTCTTGCCATCTGTTCCGTCGTTCAAGCGAACTGTCACGTACAGCGAGGCGTGGCTTCCCGCGGTCAGGTCGCCGATGGTCCACACTCCGGTGTTGACATCGTAGGTGCCCGCAGCGGCGCCGGCCTCGCACGCGTCCGGGGTACCCGACACGTAGCCGGTGGGGCACATGAAGGATTCGGACTTCACGAAGGTGACGCCGTCAGGCAG
>CAKAPY010000032.1 GCA_916719935.1 uncultured Actinomyces sp.
TTCTGCATTCGGATTCGTTCGCCTTGAGAGGAAGATGCACATGCTGCATGCGAAGAATCGGACACTGGTGACCACTCTTGCGACACTCTCGCTCGTGGGGATCCCCATTGCGGCTTACGCTGACCCGGCGGGAGGTGAAACAGCAAGAAATGATGCACAAACGGCATCTCCCGCGCCCGAGGCCGTAACTACAGCCCCAGAGGAGGCGGCTTCCGTTCCCACTGCTGAGGCCTCGCAAGCTCCGGGCGAGGATCGCGCGACACCAACGCTGGTGAGCATCGGTGATATCCAAACCCCAGGTGATGGAGATGACTCTCACCTGATTAATCAAACCGTTGAAACCAAAGGCGTTGTGACCGCGGCCTATCCCAAGGCAGAGAACGCAAACCTCAAAGGCCTCGAGGGCTTCACCATCCAAACCCCCGGAACAGGTGGAACCTGGGATGCTTCGCGAAGCACCTCTGATGGCCTCTTCGTTTTTATGGGGAAGTCCTCTGCATCAATGCCTTCCATCGGTGACTGTGTTGTCGTCAAAGGCAAGGTTGATGAATATGCGGGTGTGAAGAATGCAACCGCCTCAACTCAGAGTCTGACCCAATTGGTCCCGCAAAGTATTACTGCAGCCACTGATTGTGATCCCGTTAAACCCACGGAACTGAGCGGTGTACCGACGCAAAAGCAGATGGAAGCGCTTGAATCCATGCTGGTTCTGCCTAAGGGTACCTGGACAATTACGGATAACTACAAGACGAACCGCTTCGGGACACTCTCGCTAACTCCTGGAACCGAGGTTTTGCGTACAGCGACCGACGTTGTTGCCCCCGGTGCCGCAGCCCAAGCCTACGAGGCCGAAAACGCCGCTAAAACGATTGATCTGGACGACGCCTCGACCACAGACCTGACGAATTTCAAGCAGAACGGGCACAAAGAACGCTACGCCTACCTGGCCAACGGAGCGCCCGCGCGCGTGGGCTACCACGTCACCTTCACTAAACCCGTTGTCTTGGAATCACGCTTTGGAAGCTTCGTCTTCCAACCCACGCAGATGACCGCTGGTTACCCCGATCGGTCTCCGGTCACCATCACGGGGGAGCGTCCAGCTGCTCCAACAGTGAGCGGTGATACCAAGGTTGCAACCTTCAACGTCCTCAACTACTTCTCTGATCTGGGTGAAAACGAACCCGGATGCAAGGGATACGAGGATCGCGACCACAAGTACGTGACCGATAAGGACTGTAAGGTCCGCGGTGCCTGGTCTTCGCAAGCTTTCGCGAACCAGCAGACCAAGATCGTTCAGGCGATTAACACGATCGATGCCGATGTTGTGGGATTGGAAGAAATCGAAAACCCCGTCGCGTCGGGTGTCAGCAGCGACCGTGATGGTGCGCTCAAGAGCCTAGTCAATGCACTCAACGCAGCTGCCGGATCCGAGGTCTGGGCCTATGTCCCCAGCCCTTCAACCGTTCCTGCGAACGAAGATGTCATCCGTATTGCCTTCATCTACAAGAAGGCAAGGATTACCCCGGTTGGTAACTCAGTGATTTTTGATGACCCCGCATACACGGGCCTTGCTCGCCAGCCGCTTGCTCAAGAATTTAAGCCGATCACTGATGCAAACCACGAGGGCAAGAATTTCGTCGTTATTGCCAACCACTTTAAGTCGAAGGGCTCCGCGCCGAAGAACTTGTCTGGTGCAGAAGCTGCCGCGAATACCGATAATGGTGACGGGCAGGGTAACTCCAATGGAGTCCGCATCAAGCAAGCCCGGGCGCTTGCTACTTTTGCTCAGCGTTTTGATGGAACCCCAACTCTGCTTGTCGGTGACTTCAACGCCTATTCCATGGAAGATCCGCTCAAGGTTCTCACCGATGCTGGTTGGACCCACGAGTCAGGTCACGGCGACTCCTCCTATGTCTATGGTGGTCGCTCGGGATCGATGGACCACGTCTTTGCAAACTCTGCAGCACACCCGCTGATCACTGAAGTGAAGTCGTGGGCCGTGAACGCGCAAGAGAGCATTGCCTTCGAATACTCGCGTGCCAACTACAACGTCTACTTGGCTTTCGAGGCCGATAACCCCTACCGCGCTTCGGACCACAATCCTGAAATCATCGGGTTGAATCTCATCACTCCGATTAACAATCCACGTGTTGCACCGACCAGCGAACCTTCGGGACAGGCTTCCGTCTCCCCGAGCGCTCCCACGCAACCCTCCCCGCAAACCGCAGCGACTCCGAAGCACTCCACTTTGGCCTCGACCGGTGTCATGGGAAGCATTCCGCTGATTGCGGGAGCTTTAGCCTTGGCAGCAATCGGTTGTGTGCTGCGCCGTAAGACCCTCTGACCCTCACCAACCATCACGAGAGGAACACACAATATGTTCACCACTTCACGACGAGTTGCGATTGCAACCGGTGCGGCACTCGCGCTCTTTGCAACACCGCTGACTGCGCTCGCGGAGCCTGCCAGCGACGCCACCCCCACGGCGGAAGCGAGCACCGAGGCTCCTGCCGCCACCCCCACTGCCGAGGCCTCGGCAAGCGAGGCGACTCCTCACCCGGCCCCCGCAGCCGGAACGGATCGCGGAGCTTCCGATATCGTCACCTTGGACCTGTACAACCTCACCGATGTACACGGACACATTGAGCCGCAAAAGGATCGCAAGACCAAGAAGATCAGTGAAGCGGGTCTTCCGGCGATGAATTGCTACCTCAAGAAGGCAAAGGCAACGAACCCGAACTCAAGCTTCACCCTGTTGGGCGACAATATTGGCGCCTCCCCCTACACCTCTGGTGCGCTGAAGGATAACCCGACCATTGAAGCGCTCAATACGATGCATGCCTTGGCATCGACCATGGGTAACCACGAGTTGGATATGGGCCAGACTGTCTTCAAGCAGCGCGTTGATGGCTCAAACCCCTCTGAGTTTGTTCAGACGAACTTCCCCTACCTGGCTGCAAACGTTGACGGAATGGGAACCTGGGGTTCAGGGACTCCGTACTTGGGAGAGTACAAGCTGTGGACCTCTCCCTCGGGAGTGACGGTTGCATTTATTGGTGCGATCGCTGGGGACGTGCCCTATAAGCTCAGCCCCGGAACCACAGCGGGTTTGACCTTCAACGATCCGATCGCCAAGATCAACACCCTGGCAAAGAAGCTCAAGCAGGATGGAACCGCACAGATCGTCATCGCCATGCTCGATGATGACGTGAAGAATAACTACCCGAAGATGAGCGCAGATGTTGACGGCCTCATGGGCGGCGACACGCACGTACCTTACGAGTTCGACCACGTCGATTCGCCGGTCACGCTCTCCTCTGCAAATCCGCTTCTCGCGGGTGTTGCCTCGGGTTCCTACACGGATAACCTGGGCCTCATCCAGATCTCCTACGACACGGCGACTGGAAAGGTCGTTAAGGCCGATACCAAGCTGATCCCCGCTGCAACCGTTTACGAATGCGGTGAAGACCCCGAGACGAAGGCCGTCGTGACTCGCGCGCAGCAGGCCTCGGCAGTCGCCGGTGCTGAGGTTGTGGCACGGGGCTACACCGAGAGCTTCCACCGCGGTATTTTCGAGGCCCCCGATGGAAGCATCGAAAAGGGTGGTAACCGCGGTATCGAATCGACTCTGGGCAACCTGGCCGCTGACGCGATGCGCGAAACAATCCGCACACCCGATGGCAACCCCGTCGATATCGGCATGATCAATGCTGGCGGTCTGCGTGCAGATCTTGAACCCGGTAGCGATGGCACCATCACCTACAAGCAGAGCTACGACGTCATGCCCTTCTCGAACGAGCTGGGATACGTGACCATCAAGGGTTCTGATGTGAAGGATGCTCTGGAAGAACAGTGGAAGACGAACCTGAACTCTCAGAACTCGCGCCCGCTGCTCAAGCTTGGTCTGTCGAAGAATGTTCAGTACACCTACGATGCCTCTAAGCCTTACGGTGAGCGCATTACCTCGCTGCTCGTCAATGGTGCGCCCATTGATATGAATAAGGAATACACGGTTGGATCGGTGACCTTCCTTCTTGCTGGAGGCGACACCTTCCCGGCACTGACCCGCGGAACGAAGACGGTTTTGGGTAACCTTGACCGCGATAAGTTCAACGAATACCTGGGTGCGCACAACGGTATTAAGGCTGCGACCCTCAAGCAGGCAATTGGCGTGACGCTTCCGAGCGATCCGGTGACTCCCGATCAAGAATTCACCGTGCCTTTGCGTGGCCTGTCCTTCTCCGAGGGCCCCGGAAAGACTCAGAATGTCAAGGTTTCCTTCGGATCGGTTGTCGCCAGCGCAAGTGTCGATAACTCGCTGCGTGAATTGCATGCCTCTGACGAAGCCTCGATCATTACGACTGATGGTGCAGGTCAGGCAACTTTGAAGGCCTCGCTGCCGATGTCGGTATGCGCCGCCAAGCCCGAAGGGGGAGTGCTCTCCCTGCCCGTCACCGTTGAGACCGACTTTGGAACCGTCGTTCCCGAGGCCGCAGGTTTGACTGTGTCGGTTGCTTGCCCAGTCGTTCAGCAGCCTGCATCGACGAACACCGCGGTGAACCCGAAGGCTCCGAAGGGTAAGAAGCTGGCGAAGACCGGTTCTGTAGCTGGAATTGCAGTCTTGGCCGCTCTTGCGCTGGGTGGTGCAGGGGTTGCTCTGCGTCGCAAGAAGAACTGAAATGGATGCTGTACTCATGAGGATCTCACTCTGATTGAGCACTGAATTCGCAGGTGGGTGGCATGGCCGTATAGCTGTGCCACCCACTGCGTTTGTCAGCTGTGTCAATGTGAGAACGTTTGTCTTCAAGGCTTCGAAGCTTTTGTGCAAGTGTGCCCACATGTTGAGAGGGCAACCGTGATTCAGAAATGAATAATTACTGCATTTATGCGGAAAAAATGAATTTTATAGATTCGTTATCGAGCTGTATCCAATCCGCCTTGACACGCCTAATTGTGACGGGTGAAACTCATTAGTGGGCGTCAACGCAGCACACTTATGCGTTCTCGCAAGCGGTGATGCATGTGCCCATCCTGGGTCTCATCGCATCCTCGCGTCTATCCATCTCTGGATGTACACAACCTATGTGGAGGAAATACAGCATGAAGACCCTCACCAAATTTGTTGCGGTCGCCGGTGTCGCAACTCTCGCGCTGACCGCGTGCTCATCCGGCCAGAAGGCCTCGTCAGAATCTAGCTCCGCCGCAGCATCGAAGGGCGCAACCTTCAAGGCCTGCGCTGTTTCGGACGCAGGCGGTTGGGACGACAAGTCCTTCAACGAGTCCGCATACAACGGCCTGAAGGCCGCACAGTCCAAGCTCGGTATTCAGATCAACACGGCAGAGTCCTCCTCCTCGGCAGACTTCGTGCCCAACACCGAATCCATGGTTTCCGATGGCTGCAACCTGATCATCGGCGTTGGCTTCAACCTCGAGAAGGCGCTCCACGCCTCTGCAAATGAGAATAAGGATGTTCACTACGCACTGGTTGACTCCTCCTTCTCGGATGATTCCAACAAGACCGTCACCGTCGAGAACGCACGCCCACTGCTCTTCAACACCGCTGAAGCCGCCTACCTTGCGGGTTACGCCGCAGCAGGCATGTCCAAGACCGGCAAGGTTGCCACCTTCGGTGGTATCCAGATTCCTTCGGTTACCGTCTTCATGGATGGTTTTGCCGATGGCGTTGCCGCCTATAACAAGGCCAAGGGCACCAATGTCCAGGTCCTCGGCTGGGACAAGGCAACTCAGAATGGTTCCTTCACCCAGTCCTTCGATGACCAGGCACTGGGCAAGCAGCAGGCACAGCAGTTCATCGACCAGGGTGCCGACATCATCATGCCCGTCGCCGGCCCCGTGGGCCTGGGCGCAGCAGCAGCTGCGCAGGCTGATGGCAAGACCTACATCATTGGTGTTGACTCCGACTGGTACCAATCTGCCCCCGACTACAAGTCGATCGTTCTGACCTCGGTCATGAAGGAAATTGGTGCTTCGGTTGAGCAGGCCATCACGGACTCCGTGAACGGCAAGTTCACTGCAACCCCCTACGTGGGCACCCTGGAGAACGGTGGCGTTTCGATCGCTCCCTTCCACGATTTCGACTCCAAGGTTCCCTCGGATCTGAAGGACGAGCTGACCAAGCTCACCGATCAGATCAAGAAGGGCGAGCTGAAGGTTGAGTCCGCAAACTCCCCGAAGTGACGCGGAAATTTTAGGTTGGGGTGCGGTGGTTTTCGACCATCGCGCCCCACTTTTTTCGGCTATCCTGAAACGGGAGCTCGATCACGCAGAAGGGGCGCAGTAGAGTGAAATTGGAGCTGAAGGGGATCACCAAACGTTTCGGTCCTCTGGTCGCAAATAACGACATTAACCTGACAATTGAAGAAGGCCACATTCACGCACTTCTTGGCGAAAATGGAGCGGGTAAATCAACGTTGATGAACGTGCTCTACGGCCTTCACCAGCCCGATGAAGGAGAAATCCTCATCGATGGAAAGCCTGTTCACTTCGACGGGCCCGGTGATGCTGTTGCAGCCGGCATTGGTATGGTTCACCAGCACTTCATGCTGATCCCGGTGTTCACTGTTGCAGAATCAATCGCACTGGGTTTTGAACCGACCAAGGCAAGCGGCTTGATTGATCTTGCTCAGGCACGCAAGACCGTGAAAGAGGTTTCAGCGCGCTTTGGTTTCGATCTTGATCCCGATGCGCTCATTGAAGATCTTTCCGTCGGTGCCCAGCAGCGAGTTGAAATCGTTAAAGCTCTGTCACGTCAGGCGAAGGTCCTCATTCTTGATGAGCCGACCGCAGTGCTTACGCCTCAAGAAACAGATGAACTCATGGCGATCATGCGTCAGCTTGCCGACGCGGGAACCTCGATTGTCTTCATCACTCACAAGCTTCGCGAAGTTCGAGCCGTTGCAGACGAAATTACCGTGATTCGACGCGGTACCGTTGTCGGCGAAGCCTCTCCGCAAGATTCTGAATCAGAATTGGCGAATAAGATGGTGGGCCGCTCCGTTATGATGCGCGTCCAAAAAGCTCCCGCGGCGCCCAGCGGTGGGGGACTTGAATTCAAGGCGGTCTCCATGCTTTCGCCCCAGGGAGTTCCGCTTCTTGATCATGTCTCCTTCGCGGTAGAGCGCGGCGAAATCGTCGCCGTCGCGGGCGTGCAGGGCAATGGCCAGACCGAATTGGCACAAAGCGTTTTGGGTCTGTGCACCCCTGATTCCGGCGAAATTCTTCTGGAAGGCGAAGATATTTCCCACGCGGGTCCTCGAAAGTCTTTGGACGCCGGTGTTGGCTTCATTCCTGAAGACCGATCGACCGATGGCATTATTTCTACTTTCTCCATCGCCGAGAACCTGATTTTGGACCAGTACAAGGATTCCTCCTTCGCATCGGGCCCAATGCTTAAGCTGGGAGCTATTGCGCAGAACGCGCGCGATAAAGAGCAGGAATTCGATATTCGTTTGACTTCAATCAACGACCCGATTTCATCGCTTTCAGGTGGAAATCAACAGAAGGTTGTTGTCGCTCGTGAGATGTCGAAAGATCTTAACCTCCTTGTCGCAAACCAGCCCACCCGCGGTGTGGATGTTGGTTCTATCGAATTCATTCACAAGCGCATTGTTGAGGTGCGGGACCAGAACATTCCCGTCCTTCTGATCTCATCGGAATTGGACGAAGTGATCTCGCTGGCCGATCGCATTGTTGTCATGTACCGAGGCCGCGTGATGGGAATCGTTCCCGCGGACACCCCGCGTGACGTTCTTGGTTTGATGATGGCTGGTGTTCCCTATGACGAGGCCGTAGAAGGCGTGCGCGAACACGCTGAGGTTTCGGATTCACACGTGGAGGAGAACTGATGACCGCGGTAAAGCGTCCTTCGAAGGCACTGATTGTGTGCCGTCATATCCTGGGATCGCGATGGTTCGTTTCCATCCTTGCGGTTCTCATCGCCTTCGCTATCGGTGCCATTCTGATCGCGATGACCGGTGCATCGGTACTCGATGCCTACTACGCGATGTTCCGCGGAGCGATCTTCGACCCAACCGCTCGGAGTTTCCAGCGTCAGATCAAACCCTTGACAGAGTCCCTGTTCTTCTCCATCCCCTTGGTATTGGGTGGCTTGGGCCTTGCCTTGGGCTTCCGCGCAGGCCTGTTCAATATCGGTGGTAATGGCCAGATCATCTTTGGTGCTCTTGCCGCTGTCTGGGTTGGTTTCGCAATGAACCTGCCGCCCGTCATTCACACTCTTGTTGCTCTTCTTGCCGCAATGGTTGCTGGTTCGCTCTATGCGGGAATTGCCGGTGTTCTGAAGGCAAAGACCGGGGCAAACGAAGTCATCGTCACCATCATGCTGAACTCGATTGCGACCTTGGCGCTGGGCTATATCCTCTCGAAGAAATCGTGGCAGGTTCCCGGTTCTAATCAACCTCAAACCCCGAAGGTCGCGGATTCAGCTGCCTTCACCCGTATCTTGGATGCGCCCTTCAAGATCCACGTTGGTCTTTTCGTCGCCCTCCTTGCGGTCATCGTTTTCTGGTGGCTCATTGAGCGATCGACCCTCGGCTTTGAAATTCGCGCAGTTGGTGCCAACCCCGAGGCCGCCCGTACCGCTGGTATCTCAGTCGGAAAGATCACCGCAATTACCATGGCAATCTCGGGCGCTTTCCTGGGACTTGCAGGCGCGAACGAAGCCTTGGGTACCGTTGGTTACGTCTCCCGAGACATCGCTGGTTCAATCGGTTTCGATGCCATCACGGTTGCTCTCCTGGGCCGCAACAAGCCTCTGGGTACTCTGGGTGCAGGTATCCTCTTCGGTGCCTTCAAAGCCGGTGGCTACACCATGCAGGCCAAGGGTGTTCCGATCGATATGATCTTGATCCTCCAGTCAGTGATCGTCTTGCTGATCGCAGCTCCCATGCTGGTCCGTTGGCTCTTCCACCTGCCGAAGGAAAGCAAGAAGAGCTTGCGTGCTGAGCTCGCTGAACTCAGCGGTGAGCACTCTGAAGAAGACGGGAAGACCCCGGCCGTGGCCTCGGCAGTGAAGGAAGACGCAGCACCCAAGGGTGGCGATGCCGCCGTCGATGGTGCCTCCGCCGATACGGAAGGAGAGGCACGATGAGCCAGACACGCGCAATGAATGATGTTCAGCTGAAGCGTTCGTGGAAGATGCCGGTTGTTTACGTTCTGGCAGCCCTTCTGCAGATTCTTTTCGTCGTCAAGGTCAGTGGTGATGTCACCATCAGGCTCAATGACAAATCCCAGAGCATCAATATTGATGACATCGTGACCCCCGGTCGTCCTCTCCTTCTGGTACTGACGCTACTTACTCTTCTGGTGACGGTCTGGTCGATCTACTCGGTGTGGGCACGCCGTCAGAATCCGCGTTGGCTTGATGTCACCATGATGATTGTCGCTGGGATTGCAACGGTCTTCGGCTTCTTGATCTACGCGGGTTCGGGTTCGGCCGGTGTTGTCACACTGACCTCCACCCTCTACTCCACAGTGGCAATCTCGACGCCTCTGATCTTCGGCTCCCTTTCGGGCGTTGTCTCCGAACGCGTTGGCGTTGTCAACATCGCCATTGAAGGTGACCTGCTCTTGGGTGCTTTCGCAGGCGTCATGGCAGCGTCCTTCTTCCAGACCTCGTGGGCAGGTTTGATCGCCGCTCCGATCGCAGGCGCATTCCTTGGCTGCCTCTTGGCACTCTTCTCGGTCAAGTACGGCGTGGATCAGATCATCGTCGGTGTGGTTTTGAACGTCCTAGCAGCGGGTCTGACGACCTTCTTCTACGGAACGTGGATGACGAAGAAGGCCGAGCTGTTCAACACCAACAGGTTCTCGCTCCCAGACATCAAAATCCCGCTCCTAGGTGAGATCCCAATTCTTGGTCCCGTGCTCTTCAACCACAACATCTTGGTGTACCTGATGTACGCCACGGTGATTTTCTTGGCGGTTTACCTTTACCGCTCGCGCTGGGGCCTGCGCCTTCGCGCCTGTGGTGAGCACCCGCGCGCTGCAGATACCGTCGGCATCAACGTCAATCGCACGCGAACCCTCAATGTGATCCTCGCTTCTGGTTTTGCTGGATTGGGCGGTGCATTCTTCACCATCGGGTCGAGCCTCTTCTTCACCGACAATATCTCCGCAGGTAACGGCTACATCGCCCTTGCCGCAATGATTTTGGGTAAATGGCACCCGATCGGTGCTATGGGCGCAGCGCTCATGTTCGGCTT
>CAKAPY010000033.1 GCA_916719935.1 uncultured Actinomyces sp.
GCGAGAGTGTACGTACATCTCCCTTGGGATTAGCGGGAATTGTAATCACTGGAAGTGCGTCCGCACGTTCAGTGGTCCATTGAGCACTGCGATGCCTTACTTATTGCCGTATCCGGGGGCGCAGACTCAACTGCACTCGCGGCGGTAACCATTGATCACTGCCTGCGCGCGGGCTCTACTCCCCACACCCTGACTGTTGATCATGGGATCCGAGCTGGATCGGATATCGAGGCGCGTGAGGTGAGTGAACGCATGGCTTCGCTCGGTGCCCACGCCGAATGGGTGAGCGTCACGCTTGCGGCAGAAGGGGGGCCCGAGGCCTCGGCTCGCGATGCGCGTCGGCGTGCTCTTGTTGACCATGCCAGATCTTTGGGAGGGCGCGTTGCGGTCTTCCTTGGGCACACGATGGATGATCAGGCTGAAACCGTGCTTTTGCGTTTGGCGCGCGGCTCTGGAGTTGGGTCATTGAAAGCGATGAGCTCATGTGATGACGCGGGAGAGATCGTTTGGATTCGACCAATTATAAAATGTCGACGTATTGAGACTATTGGTGTATGTCGCGAACTTGGTCTTCCCTGGGTTGATGATCCCTCGAACGCTATGGATGGTCCTTGGAGGGCCGCTGATGGAAGTGCACTCCGTCGAAGCGCGATCCGAGAATGCGCACTTCCCAGTTTGCGCAGCAGCTTGGGGATCGACCCCGTACCCGCCCTTGCGCGCACTGCGGAGCTTTCCGCAGCGGATGACGAGGCCTTGGATCAGTGGGCGAACCAGGTGTGGACATGCGCATGGGAAGCAACGCCACCAAGGGAGGATACGGCCTCGGGGATGGGAATCCTCAAAATTGAGTACCTCCAGCAGATTCCCCAGGCGGTGCAGATGCGCGTCCTACACCGCTACCTGAGCGCACTTGGCGCACCGAGCTACGTGCATCTGCAAGAGGCGCGTGCACTTATCGACCACTGGACGGGACAAGGGCCCATCTCGGTTCCAGGGGGAACACTCTTACGCAAGGGAAAAGGAAAGCAGGCATATCTCATTGCCATGACACCTGCTGACTCTTCCGTGTTGCGCCAAGAGCGAGAAACTCTGCCATGCTGAGCGCCTCTTCGCGCACATGTGGCACTCTTATAAAGTCGGGACCCGCACAGGAAAGGACATGGGACTGTGGACGCACAGGACATGGGAAACGCACTCGAACGCATTCTGGTTACGGAAGACGAGCTCGCACGCCGAATGGCTGAGCTTGCCGCTGAAATTGATGCCGATTACCAGGGCAAAGAAATTCTTCTTGTGGGTGTCCTCAAGGGCGCGGTCATGGTCGTCGCCGACCTCTCACGCCACCTCCACACGCCTCTTTCGATGGACTGGATGGCTGTTTCCTCCTACGGTGCAGGCACTAAGTCGACCGGCGTTGTCCGTATCCTCAAAGACCTCGATACAGACGTCACCGGTCGTGATGTCCTGATTGTCGAAGACATCATTGACTCTGGACTGACTCTGTCGTGGCTTCGCGAAAACCTTCTGGCTCGAGGCGCGGCCTCTGTGGAAATTGCTGCTGCCCTGCGCAAGCCCGAAGCTCTCAAGGTCCCGGTCGAGGTCAAGTACGTCGGTTTCGATATCCCGAATGAATTCGTTGTGGGCTACGGACTGGACTACGCAGAGCACTACCGTCAACTTCCCTTCGTTGGGACCCTGGCACCGCACGTATACGGCGGCTGAAAGGTAAATCCATGGCAGATAACACTCAGAACAAGAAGAAGAGGAATACCTGGGGGCTTGTTGCAATCCCATTGCTCCCCCTGGTGATTGCCCTGTTCTTCCTGTGGACGTGGTTCCAGCCGCAATCGGTGGATACTTCCGAAGGTCTTCAGATCCTCAAGGAAGCTCAGATTGAACGCGTCGTTGTGAACGATGGAACTCAGCAGGTCAACTTGGTATTGAAGGACCCGTGGACCCACAAATCCACCGGTGTCAATGACCGTGAACGGAGCCTAGGCCGGAACATCAGTTTCACCTATGCGCGCACACAATCGCAGTCAATTGTTGAGTCGGTTGAGAAGGCCAATCCCGGTAAAGGCTGGGATGCGTACTACCCGCAGTCCTCGTTCCTGAGTTCAACTCTTGCCGCGATCCTTCCCCTGGCGCTGGTCATGGGGCTTTTCTGGTTCTTTATGAGCCGTATGGGTGGATCCCAGATGATGGGTCCCTTTGGCCAGAACCGCACCAAGGACTTTAACCAGGAACGCCCGAACGTCACCTTTGCAGACGTGGCCGGTGAAGACGAGGCCGTTGAGGAACTTGAAGAAGTTCGCGAGTTCCTGATTGCCCCCGAGAAGTTCCGCAAGGTCGGTGCGCGCATTCCTCGCGGTGTGCTGCTCTACGGTCCTCCCGGAACCGGTAAGACCCTGCTGGCGAAGGCTGTGGCGGGTGAAGCTGAGGCTCCCTTCTTCTCCATCGCAGGTTCGGAATTCCTTGAGATGTATGTTGGTGTTGGCGCTTCGCGTGTGCGTGATCTTGTATCCCGCGCAAAGAAGGTTGCTCCCGCGATTATCTTCGTCGATGAAATTGATTCGATCGGTCGTCACCGCGGTTCTGGTTATGGTGGCGGTTCTGATGAACGCGACCAGACCCTCAACCAGCTGCTGGTTGAGATGGACGGCTTTGACGATTCCTCGAACCTGATCTTCATCGCGGCGACAAACCGTCCCGATATTCTTGATCCCGCCCTCCTGCGTCCGGGTCGTTTTGACCGACAGATTGCGGTTGAAGCCCCCGATCTGAAGGGACGCGAGGCAATCCTGCGCGTGCACTCTGCGGGCAAGCCCCTGACCGATGATGTCGATCTGCATATGATCGCAAAGCGCACTCCCGGCTTCACCGGTGCAGATCTGGCAAATGTTTTGAACGAGGCCGCTTTGCTGACGGCTCGTTCAAATGCTGACTTGATTGATAACCGCGCGATTGACGAGGCCATTGACCGTGTGATTGCCGGTCCGCAGAAGCGCACTCGTGTCATGAATGACCACGACAAGCTGGTGACCGCGTATCACGAAGGCGGCCATGCCCTGTGTGCAGCGGCATTGCGCTACACGGATCCGGTCACGAAGGTCACCATTCTTCCGCGTGGACGCGCGCTGGGCTACACCATGGTGCTGCCCACCGAAGATCGCTACTCCAAGACCAGGAATCAGATTCTTGACGATCTGGTCTATGCAATGGGGGGTCGCGTTGCCGAGGAAATCGTCTTCCGCGATCCTTCAACCGGTGCCTCGAACGACATCCAGAAGGCCAGCTCTCAGGCTCGTGCGCTCGTTACTGAATACGGCATGTCCGATCGCGTGGGTAACGTCCGTTTGACTGCGGATGATTCGGACCCGATGACCGGTTATGGTACCGGTCGAGGCGCTGAGCGTGCCTATTCTGATGAGCTTGCTTCTGTCGTTGACCAGGAAGTGCGTGCGCTCTTGGATAACGCAACCCGTGAGGCTTGGGAGATTCTGACGAAGAACCGTGCGGTTTTGGACCGCTTGGCACAGCGTCTTTTGGAAGAAGAAACCCTGGATGAAGCTCAGCTTGCTGAGATCTTCAAGGATGTCATCAAGCAAGATGAACGTCCGGTGTGGAATTACGGTGCGGAAGGCGCGGTTCAGGGCGCGGTCATGGGAAATCCAATCGCAATGCCCTTCAGTGATCGCGCGCAGTCTGAATCTGCTGATGATCCTTCGGCTGATCCGGCTGCTCCCGCAGAGGTTCTGGATGACCCCGATGGTGGTATCGCGCCCGAGGAGAATGACCAGTGAGTTACGACCAACAAGGCGTTGAAGACGCCTCACGCGCACTTCTTGAAGCCGTCGGCGAAGACATTAACCGCGAGGGGCTTCACAATACTCCCGCGCGGATGGGCCGTGCGTGGCGTGAACTTCTCAGTGGCCTCGAAGAAGATCCGCGTGACCATCTCAAGACCACCTTCGAAGTGGGTACTGATGAGATTGTCATGGTCCGCGATATTCCCTTCTACTCTGTGTGCGAGCATCACCTGCTGCCTTTCTATGGGCATGCGCACGTGGGGTACATCCCCAAGGGCGGCCGTGTCACGGGGCTCTCAAAGCTCGCGCGCGTCGTCGAAGGCTATGCGCGTCGCCCGCAGGTTCAGGAACGTCTGACAGCTCAGATCGCGGATGCGATCGATGAGGTTCTTGCACCGCAGGGTGTCATTGTCGTTGTCGAGGCCGAGCATATGTGCATGACGATGCGAGGAATCTCCAAGCCGGGGTCCTCGACAGTGACCTCCGCACTTCGTGGAATCGTCAAGCGTGACGCCACTCGCGCGGAAATGATGTCTTTGGCATTGGGTGGAGTCCGCCGATGACTTCTGTCGAGGCCTCTTCCTCATGGGCGCTCGCGGGAGGTGCACAACCGCCTCGTCTTCCCGAAGGGATTGATCTGCCAAGGGATCGAATGCTTGTCATGGGCATTTTGAATGTCACCCCAGATTCCTTCTCGGATGGGGGACGTTTTCTGGATCCGGGTGCAGCACTCGACCACGCTCAGGAAATGCTTGACGAAGGCGCGGACCTGGTCGACTTGGGCGGTGAATCAACACGTCCGAACTCCACACGAATCAGTGAGGACGAAGAATGGGAGCGAATCGGCTCGATTATTCAACGCCTTGCGGCATCGGGGGTTGTTGTTTCTGTCGATACCCTGCACGCGCTGACAGCGCGCCGTGCGGCAGACGCGGGTGCTGCGATCATCAATGATGTCAGTGGAGGGCGCCGGGATCCGCAGATGAATGCGGCCGTTGCATCGACCTCCTGTGCCTATGTTATTCAGCACTATCGCGCGCTTCCGGGGATGCCTGAAGAGTCTTTCGACTACGGTGATCAGCCCATCGCAGTTGCCTTGAGAGAGCGTGTTTCCCTTCAGGTTCGTGATGCTCTCGAGGCCGGGGTTGATCCTGAGCGCATCATTGTTGACCCGGGACTGGGTTTTTCACTGAATAACGAACAATGCTGGTCTCTCGTCGCGTCGCTGCCGATTTTTGCTGAGCTTGGGTACCCTGTTCTTATAGGTGCGTCCCGGAAACGCTTCCTCGGTCAGTCCCCCCTTTCGGACCGAGATGAAGCAACTCTCGATATATCTCGGCGCGCGCTTTCAGAAGGAATATGGGCCGTCAGGGTCCATGCCATAAGCCAGCAAGCAAAGCTTGTGCGTGCAGGGAGGTGAGGGCACGGTGGGACAACTCGATGTGATCGCGTTACGCGGTATTACAGCTGAGGCTGTCCACGGAGTTCTCGAAAAGGAGTGGGACGCTCCTCAAACCTTCACTGTTGACCTGCTTTTGTGGGTTGATACCGATCGCGCTGCACTCAGTGATGACATTGCCGATACGGTTTCTTACGCCGAAATTGCAGAGAAAGCTCACGCGATCCTTGCGGGCCCCTCGGTTCGTCTGATTGAAACACTTGGCCACAAGATTGCTGATGCGGCTCTTGAAGATTCGCGTGTTCGTGGCGTTGAGGTTATTGTCCACAAGCCTGAAGCGCCAATTGACGTTCCCTTTACCGATGTTTCGGTGACGATCCGCAAGGGCGATATCCCGCTTCCTTTCGTCGCGGCATCGAATGTTGTTCCCCCCAGTGCTCCCGATGCTGATGGGGATCTGCCCGCTGCTCCCTCCGCGCCCAGTGCACCATCAGATGCCGTAGCTTCCCAGGAAGAGGAATCCCAGGCTCCCGATTTGGATATGCCTGTTCAGCTGCACTCTCCCGCGGCACCGCAGCAGCCTGCCACGGCCTCGGAGCTAGTGGCGGACACGGCTCAAGAGGAAAACGAAGCGGCACAGCGCGAAGAGTCTGCCCAGGACGAACTTGATACACCCTCGGTTCCACGCGCTGTAGTGCTCGCACTTGGTGGAAATCTGGGCAATGTTCCCGTCACCCTCAAGCGAGCGATTGACGAAATGTCCGGCTGGGATGGCCTGGAAATTACGCAAGTTTCACCTCTGGTTCGTACTCGCGCTGTATTGCGTCCCGGTCAAAAGCCTCAGCCTGATTATTGGAATGCCGTCGCTATGGGAACACTGTCCATGGCACCCCTTCAGCTCTTGGAGCGAATCCACGAGCTTGAAGCACGCTTGGGTCGTGTGCGTCATGAAGTCTGGGGCTCGCGCACCATTGATATCGACATCATTCAAGTTGACGGCGTGAGCTCGGATGACCCACGTCTGACACTGCCGCATCCGCGTGCACACCAGCGTGCTTTCGTGCTCTCTCCGTGGGTGATGGCCCAGCCCAAGGCTGAGCTTTCTGGCTTCGGCGCGGCAGCGGAGCTTATCGCACAGGCTCCGGATCGCGGTGGAATTCTTGACGCAGTGGGCGACTGGCTTGAAGATCCCGAAACGGTGATCGCTGATTCGGACGAACTTCTTCACCGGATGCGTCTTCCGCGCATCGATCATGCTCAGCAGCTGCGTCCTTTGAAGCTTGAGACGAATTCCCAGTCCTCGCGTCCGAGTCGCCTGGACATGCTTCCCGAAGCATCGCGTTCTGGCCTTGCTCCCACTGATGAAGGTACCGATGTGACCTGGCATCGCTTGTGGGATCGCTGGGGTGCCCCGGTTGAATCCGTTGAATCGCGCCATGTCGAGCTTTCGAAGCCTTCTGCCTCAGCAGTTTCCGCGGCTCAGCCCACGCCTGCGCCCAAAGAAACGTCCGTCTCCTCTTCGGTGGATACTTCCGGTGAGGTACCCGCCCAGCTCGCGAGCCGCCAGGTTCCCGCACCTTCTCCCGTGAGTGCACCGCCGCTTCGTCGACTGCACCTGTCGGCTACCCCGTCTCCGGCAGATACGACTGCGGCTTCCGCCAACCTTGCTTCGGACATGGTCTCTTTGGAGCCTCGTCGTCCTGTCCCTTCTGCTGAGCCCGAGCCCCCCGTCGTCGAGCGCCACTCACTCCTCGAACGCCTGCAGGGCAGCACGCTTCCTCACCCCATTCCCGAGGCCGCACCGCAGTCTTCCGATACCCAGCGCGCGCAAGAGTCAGCGCAGAATTCTCCCTCAACTTCACCGATTACAGCTGAGGTTCCCGTTGGGCGTCGGACTCGTCGCCCGCGTTGGCGTCCGGTAACCGAAGAAGGAACGGGTATCTCGACGGCTAATTCACCGCGTCCATTCCGTGCACGTACTGATCGCCTTGCTGCACAATCTCATCGTGCAAAGCTCTCGCATCGCGCACCTGCTCCTCAAGAGCAACAGAAGCCCGGAACGGAAGCTACCCAGCCAAGGCGTAGCTCGCTCTTTGCTCGCCGTCCCGAGCCGGCCTCGTCAGCGGGAAGTCAGGCTTCGGCTCCCACGCAGGGACCTGCGCGTACAGAGAATGCTGCACCTGCACAAAACGCTTCGGGGGCGAAGCCTTCGGCTGGCTCTGCCCAGCGGAAGTCCGCTTCACAGGCTCGCGCCTCGCGCGCGCTGCCGGGCTGGAACTTCTCTGAGGACGTCCGTGTTGTGGATGATTCCAGTGCGCTGAGTCCGCGTGAGGACGTGGGTCGTCCTTCGCCGAGCTTGCCGCCTCGCTACAGCCATGTTCTTGATCCCAAGCTCGATGACTCCATTGATCAGGGGCCAATGACTCCTGGCTCGCGGACCCCCTCCTCTGTCAACCGCGACGTGACAATCCGTCCAAGCATTACCGGTCAGATTCCAGTCTTCCGTCGTCGTCCTGAGGATTCATGAAGCCGCTGAGTATTGTGCTGTTGATCGCCGAGGCAGCCGCTGCTTCGGCGCTTGCCGCAGCCGCAACCGCCTTTGCGATTCGTCAGGGTGCGGGGCCGTGGATTATTCATCCCGCCCTGGCCCTGGTTTTTGTTGTTGTTGCTGGCGTACTTCTCTGGATGGGAATCCAGGTTCGGCGTTTTCGAGCACATAAGGCTACGTGGGTTGATGCCGTATCAGCCTTCCGAATTGCAATGTTCGCTCGTGCCAGTGCGCTTGGTGGTGTGATCAGCGCTGGACTTTTAGCAGGTATGTCATTGGCCTTCCTCGCTCGCTGGGAAGCCCAGACCAGTGTTTACGCTGGAATTTGCGGACTGATGTGTGCACTCGGTGCTGGTTTGTGGGGCATTGCCGGAGTGATCGTTGAACGCTGGTGCATCATCGACCCAAAGGATGATGACACTGAGGTGATGAAGTCGCGCGCTCGGCGTGACAAGGGCACTCTTGGGGCGCAACGGAATGCTCGTAAGAGCGATGTATCTGAGGGGAGAAGCTAGTCTCATGCCCAATAGACCACGGTCTTCTTCGGCCTCAACATCGCGTTCACGGGCTCCTCGCGCTGGACGTCCGGGTGCTCGTCCCGCAGTTCGTTCGGGTGGGACTCCTCCAAGAAAGCCGGCTGGGGGACAGGTGCCCCCTTCCCTGTGGGTCAGGCGTATTGTCACCGGACTTGGATTGCTTGTGATCATCGCGCTTATTGTGTGGGGGATTGCAAAGGCCGTTTCAGCGGTCACCAAGTCTTCCGCGCCCGAGGCCACTCCAAGCGCCTCTGCAACTCCTTCGCCGACGCCCACCGCGACAGTGACACGCTCTGGAACCGCAGCGCTTCAAGATGGCGAACAGGCCACATCCGATGGAATTGTCGATGCGGAAGGGCGAGTTCGCATTCCCGCCTGCGCTTCAGCGGATCTGACTGTTCGACCGACCATTTCTGGTGGTGAGGTTGGCCAAGCCCGGAACATCTCGGTCGCCATTGAAAACCGTGCGGGGGTCGCCTGTTCGTTTGAGTTCGGGCACATTGATTTTAAGATCTCTAGCGGCGACGAAACGGTATATGACGGTTCGAAGTGCCAGCGTGATCGCGAGAGTGCGACCTTGCTCTTGATCCCCGGGGATACCTGGAATGGCGGCCTGACGTGGGATGGTGGGCTCTACTCGGGGTGCGATGCGAAGGATCGGAATTCCGATGGTGCGACCGATCCTGCTCCAGCTGGGACCTATCGTTTACAACTGCTGTTGAATGGCCAGACGGTCGGAGATGAACGGGTATTCACTCTGACTCAGCCGGTCCAGCCAACGACTGAAGCAACGCCGGAACCTTCGCAATCCAGCACTTCTGAAGCGACTAGCGCACCGCAGGGTCAAGAAGGCCATTAGAATTCTTCCCCACTGGGCTTAGAGGCAATGAGGGGTGTCCAAACGTAGTGCTAGCTGAGGTGAGCGTGTAGCCGTCTGACCAGCTGACTACCAGCCGACAATTCCCGTGGCGGCCATTGAGAATTGGTTCTCAAGTGTTTCGCGGATGAGCTTTGCGCGGTAGGGGCCAATGCCTTCGATTTGCTGCAGATCCTCAACCGTTGCCTCACGCAGGTCCGCAAGGTTCTCCCAATGGCTGGTGATGTCTTTGATGACATTCCACGGAAGACGAGGAACCAAGGAAAGAGCTCGCACGCCACGCGGTTGGATGGTGCGATCCAGATCAGTGGGATCATAAACGCCCAAGCCCAGCACGTTCGCGATAGCCGAAAGATCAACCAGGCGATCGCTGGCAAGCTCCGAGAGGGCAGCTTCTGCGGTTGAGACCGCGGAGGCATCACGGGTGTAGTCACGAAGAACCAATGCGCGTTCGGACCCTGAACCGCGAACCAGATCATCGACCTGCAGAGCCAGAAGGCGTCCTTCTGAACCGAGTTCTTCAAGGTATTCGTTGATTTCAGAGGTGATGCGTCGGATCATCTCCATGCGCTGCATGACGGTTGCGACATCACGGACCGTTGCAGAATCACGCATTTCCAAGATCGTCAGCGTCTGAAGGACCTCATCCAGACGCTGGCTGTAGCGGTCCAGGGTGTCGACGGCCAGATTAGCGCGAGACAGCAGTGCTTCGGGTTCTTCAACGATGTGATGGTACTTGCCGACGTAGATGGAGATAAGGCGCATTGACGCCGAAACTGAGAGCACCGGAAGGTGGGTTTGGTAGGCAGTGCGTTGTGCAGTGCGGTGACGCATACCCGATTCATCGGTAGGGATGCTCTGATCGGGGAAAAGTTGGACATTTGCCTTGCGGATTCGCCAATCGGTGGGGTCGATGATGACTGCGCCGTCCATCTTGCACAATTCGCGCAGACGCGAGGCCGTAAATTCGATATCGAGATCGAAACCACCCGAGCACATTTCCTCAAGCTGAGGAGAGACACCAAGAACAATCAAGCCGCCGGTATGGGAGCGCTGGATGCGTTCC
>CAKAPY010000034.1 GCA_916719935.1 uncultured Actinomyces sp.
TTAGATCGCTGAGTAAACCTCTGAGGGCCGTGGTCATTGCCGAGGCAGTGGCTGCGGCCCTCGCTTATGCGTGCGTAGTGCCCGTGTGTGGGTCTACCCCTGAGCAGCCTGAGAGAAGCGGAGGGCGTCGAGCCAAAAATGGTTTTAGTGTTGAAGATGCTCGTGTTTTGCGTGGGAGATTGATTCGACCTGGAAGGTTGAATGAGCAATTTCAACGGGGAAATGGTGCATCGCGCATTCGTTCAGAGAGTGAATAATCTGGTCTCGCTGGCCGGCGGTAACGGCCTCGGCAACCTCAATATGCGCGGTGACGGTGATCAGGTTTGAAGCCACCGAACTCACGTGAAGATCGTGAACGTCCTCGACCAAGGGAATCGACAGCATGTGCTGACGAACCTGCGCAAGGTCGATTTCCTCGGGGACTTCCTCCATCAAAATCCGCAAGGTTCGAAGCAGCAACATGCATGCGCGCGGAGCCATTAAGAGCGCGATGAAGATCGATGCCACTGCATCCGCGCAGTTCCATCCGCCAATCAATTCAACGATTGCAGCAATGATGACCGCCAACGATCCCAAGGCATCATTGGCCACCTCAAGAACGGCTGCGCGCATATTAAGCGATGCATGGCGCCCGCCGATCAGCACCAATAGTGAGAGTGCGTTTGCCACCAAACCCAAAATTCCAACCCACAGCATGGGTGCTGCATGAACCTCGACGGGGGAGAGCAGGCGTTGAATGCCTTCAATCGCAACTAAAAGACTGATGATGACCAACATGCCTGCTTGGAAGGCTGCGGCAAGAACTTCTGAGCGCGCCCAACCCCATGTCCGTCGGTTATCGCGGGGACGCAAAGCAAGCGTTGCCGCGATAAAAGCGATGACCAGTCCCGCAGAATCGACCGCCATATGCCCGGCATCGGCTGCAAGGGACAAAGAAGACGTGAAGAAAGCAGCAACAAGTTCTGCGATGAAAACCGTCGTTGTAATTGCCAGCGCAATCGCAAGCCTTTTACGAGAGGCAGCATGTCCATGCGAATGATCGTGACCATGGGAATGCGTTGTTGACTCAGGGCGTTCTTCAATGGCGCTCAGCGACTCTGCGCAGGGATCTTCCTTTGCGCCGGGCAGGCACGGAGCCGTCACATGTTCATCTCTGGGAGAAGGAGTGAGTGAAGAACGCATAGAGCAAGCATAGTGCCCTGTCTTCGCTGAAGACAGGGCACTGAAAGTTGACGATGCTGGTGATTAGAGTGTCAACATCACCTTTGTTGCGCGGCGCTCGTCCATTGCGGCATAGCCTTCGGCAGCCTGCTCAAGCGGCAGGACTAGGTCGAAGACGGCACCCGGGTTGATCTCGCCGCGGTAGATGAGATCGATCATCGTGGGCAAGTACTTGCGCACGGCCGCAGGCCCGCCGAACATGTGGATCTCCGCACCAAACATGCGGCCCATATCCAGAGAGACACCGTGAGGAACGCCCACGAAGGACAGGTGGCCACCGGGGCGTACACAGCCCAGAGCCTGGTCGAAGGAGACCTCGTTGCCTACCGCCTCCACGACGCCGTCTGCGCCTAGCCCGCCGGTCATTTCCTTGATGCGCGCGATGCCCTCCTCGCCGCGCTCTTCGACGATGTCAGTCGCGCCGAACTGACGGGCAAGGGCCTGTCGGTCTGCGTGACGCGACATCGCAATGATGCGGGACGCGCCCAGCTGCTTCGCACCGATGATCGCGCCGAGGCCCACAGCTCCGTCGCCCACAATGACGATCGTCTTCCCTGGAGCTGCCCCGGCCTCGTCGGCGGCGAACCAGCCGGTGCCGAGGACGTCGGAGGCGGCCAGCAGGGAGGGAATCTGCTCGGGCGTGGGGACTGCAGGCGTCTTCACCAGGGTGCCGTCCGCGAGGGCGACACGTGCGTATTCCGCCTGGGTTCCACCCGCGCGGGTGCTGACGTAGGTGTCGCCTTGTGCGGCGGCGGTCACGCAGCGAGAGGGGTAGCCGGCACGGCAGATCTCGCACTCGCCGCAGGAAATGCAGAAGGAACCGACGACGAAATCGCCGGGCTTGACGGTTGTGACGGCTTCGCCCACCTCGACGACTGTTCCGACATACTCGTGACCCATGCGCTGCTCGTGGACGGGCTGAGCGCCGCGGTAGGGCCACAGGTCCGAGCCGCAAATGCACGTGGCCGCCAGCTTGATGATGGCGTCCGTGGGTTCGAGGATGGATGGCATCGGCATCTCTTCGACGGTGACGTTGCCGGGTTCATGCATGACCACAGCGCGCATGGCACTCCTTGGATAGAAGGTCTATTTCCATAAAACTAGTTCGTCAATGGCTGGTACTGCAGTTGATAGAGCGCGATTTCACTCAAGGCAAAGAGTGCTCTCTCAGCCCGCTGATTCGTAAGCAAGTACACTGAAGCCCATGGCTTTCACTGTTACCAGCGTTAATGTCAACGGAATCCGCGCCGCACACCGCAAGGGCATGATGGAGTGGCTCGATGCCAACCCCTGTGATGTTCTTCTTCTCCAAGAAGTCCGTGCGGATGAAGAAATCGCCACTGAACTCCTGGGCGATTCGTGGGAAAGCATCATTCTTCCCTGCCGAATCAAGGGACGCGCTGGCGTCGCAGTTGCAGTGCGCAAGGACAGTGCTCATATCAGCGGAGAACCGCGCCTTTGCCTTGATGATCAGGAAACCGATGTTGATTCGGGACGCTGGCTAGAAGCGGTGGTTGAAACCAAGGTGGGGCACATCCGCGTTGTTTCGGCCTACTTCCACTCGGGTGAAAAAGATACCCCCAAGCAGGACGCGAAGATGGCTCACCTTCCGCGCATTGGTCAGCGCATGGGGGAGCTCCTTTCCGAGGCCGAAGCGGGTTCTACGGAGATCTTAGGAACCGTTGTGGCCGGAGATTTCAATATTGTTCGCACCAGGTCCGATATTAAGAATTGGACGTCGAACCACAATAAGCGTGCGGGCGTGCTCGATGAGGAAATTGCATTCCTGGATCAGTGGCTTGAAGCGGGGTGGCATGACGTCATGCGTGACCTTGCTGGAGATGTTCAGGGACCCTACACATGGTGGTCCCAGCGCGGTCAGGCATTCACCAATGACACCGGTTGGCGTATCGATTATCAGTTCGCAACACCCGCGCTGGCTGCAAAGGCCCAGTCTTTCTCAATCGGCCGAGCGGCCTCGTACGAGGAACGGTGGAGCGACCACGCACCGCTGTCGGTGAGCTACGAACTCTAAGTACTCAGGCGCTCTCAAAATCAAAGAGGGCCATGGACGAGTAGACGCCGTTCTCATCCACGCGATCTAAGCGGAATCCGGGAACCATCCACGAGGCCTCGTCGCAGGGGCCCAAACTCATTGCGCGATCAAGGACCGCGTCGGGGACGCCCTGCGCCAAGGTGACGTGAGCGTGATAGGGGAAGCGCACAGGTGCATCCAAGGGACCCGAGCGAATATCCTCGGCCAACATCGTGCACTCGCGCTCGCCCTCGGCAAGGGAAAGGTAAACGACGGGAGAAACGGGGCGGAAAGTGCCGGTATCTCCCAGAGTGACGCGGAAAGGTGTGTAGCGCTGCGCGACGGCGCGAAGGTGCTCGATCACTTCTTCGCGCCGTTCCATATCCACTGCGGTGGGCGGCAAGATTGTAATGTGCGCGGGCACCTTCGTGCCCTGATCATCCCCAAGGCTCACGCGGATATCGGTAAGAACGCTCACCCATGGTTCAGGCAGGGCAATAACAACGCCCAGCCATTCTTGGCCCGGTAAGCGCTGTGGAAGATACATTGAACTACCTGAAATGGGGAATAGGAACCTGCTCATGGTACATGGACGCGGGGCTTCGGGGCACATCGAGCTGGCAAAGATCGTTGCGTAGAGAACTGCCTGAATAGGCTAGGCTTGTCGGTAGTGTACGAGTTTGAAACACCCAAGGAAGTGTGCACGTGGAACTGTCATGGTCAGCGGCTTTAAGCGCCGAAGAAGGACGCGAACTAGCTGCTCAGCTCTTTGAAGAAACTTTTGGCTACCAGCCCCAAGATGTCTGGTCTGCCCCTGGACGTGTCAACGTTATTGGCGAGCACGTCGACTACAACGGTGGTCCCTGTCTGCCAATCGCCCTGCCGCATCGGGCATTCATTGCCTATGCCCCTCGCGAAGACCGTTTGCTGCGCCTGGTGTCGCCCCAGACTCGCGAGGCCGTGGATGAGTTAGACCTCGACCTCATTGCTCCGCGTGGCTGCGAGGGCGAAGTGAATGGCTGGGCTGCATATCTATCTGGCGTTGCGTGGGCCCTCGAAAAGTCGGGGTATGGTCCCCTTCACGGTTTTGACGCCGCGCTCTACTCCTGCGTGCCCCGTGGTGGCGGGCTTTCATCTTCGGCTGCACTCGAGTGCGCGATGGCTGTCGCGATTGACGAGGCCGATAACCTGGGGTTGGCGGGCCCGCTGAGTTCGCCGAACGATAAGGGGCGAGCAATCCTCGTCGAGTGTGCTCGCATGGCAGAAAATCAGATCGCAGGCGCGAACACCGGCGGCCTGGACCAGACTGCTTCACTGCGTTGCCAAAGCGGACACGCGCTGGCACTGGATTGTCGAGATATGAGTGTTGAGCACATTCCTTTCGATCTGGAATCCCAGGGGCTTGCTTTACTGGTCATTGATACCCGTGCTGCTCATTCGCTCGCAGATGGGCAGTACGGCCAGCGTCGTGCCGATTGTGAAGAGGCCGCACTCCAGTTGGGCGTTGAGCAGCTTGTTGACGTCGAGGACCTTGAGGCCGCCACTCAAGCTTTAAGTGATGAGCGCTTGGTCAAGCGGATGCGTCACGTTGTTTCTGAAATTGCGCGCACCCGTGCCCTTATTGAGCTTCTGCAGGAGGGGCCGCTTGAGGGGGATCGCCTCAAAGTCGTGGGCGCCCTCATGAACGATTCACATGACTCACTGCGCGATGATTACGAGGTGTCGTGCCTCGAGCTCGATGTTGCCGTTGATGCCGCGCGAGCAGCAGGAGCTTACGGAGCTCGGATGACCGGTGGTGGCTTTGGTGGAAGTGCAATTGCACTTGTTGACCGCGAGCGCCTAGAGGAAACCGCGCAGGCGGTGGCACAGGCTTATAGCGAACGGGGATTGGATGCACCGGCATTCATTGTCGCTGTACCTTCTGCGCCGGCCGGCAAACTCTAATGCCACGCAATTGACGGATGAGCGAGGTGTGCCACCTCTTTCCTGGACGCAGATGCAGGAAGGGGGTGGCACAATCGTTCTATGACTTCAACGGATCCCTGGATGGTCGTCGGCCTGGGTAACCCTGGCGCGCAGTACGCCAATACCCGTCACAATGTCGGCCATATGCTCATCGATCTTCTTGCCCACAATGCGGGAGTTCAGCTCAGTTCGCACCGCTCGGGAACCCACTGCGCGGATATTCGGCTGGGGATGCTTCCCGGAGGGATCCCTGGGCCCCGCGTTATTGTGGCAACCAGCGATTCCTACATGAACACCTCCGGCGGGCCCATTGGTCGCCTTGCAAAGTTCATGAATGTTGATCCCTCGCATCTTTTGGTCGTCCACGATGATTTGGACCTTCCGGCTGGCTCATTGCGCTTGAAGACCGGTGGTGGCGAAGGCGGACACAACGGCTTGAAGTCGATCTCCCAGGTACTGGGGACAAAAGACTACAACCGTCTACGTATCGGCATCGGACGTCCGCAGGGACGTATGAATCCAGCTGACTACGTCTTAGCGCGGATGAATGGCAGCGAGCTTGATGACCTAGCCGTCACCATCGCCCAGGCCGCCGATGTTGTCGAAGACATTGTGACCACCAGTTTCAGCGAGGCGCAGCAGCGCCTGCACACGCGTCAGGGAGCCTAAGTGCCACAGTTTTCTGCTCTTCTTCCCGTCTTTGCTCAGGATGAGGCGCTTCATCGCGTTCTTGAATCGATCGATCACGGTGAATCAGGATGCGTCGTTGCACCTGCGGGTGCCCGCATTCCTCTGATCGCCTCAATGGCTCAACGTCGGGATAAGACAATTTACGTCGTTGTTCCTACGGGACGTGAAGCAGAAGAAACCGCAAGCGCTTTGCGCGCGTGGGTTGACGATGTCGAGGTTTTCCCCTCATGGGAAACGCTTCCTCACGAGCGTTTGTCTCCGCAGGTTGACACCATGGCGCAAAGAATTGCTGTCCTACGTCGTCTGATCCACCCGCAATCGGGAGACGAACATGCCGGGGCACTGAATGTTGTCGTCATCCCAGTTCGCGCGCTCATGCAGCCCATCATTCACGGGATTTCGGATCGCGCTCCCGTACGCGTTAAAGCGGGGGACATTGTCGATCTACCCAACCTTGCCCGAGAGCTTGAAAACCTGGGTTATACGCGCGTCGATATGGTTGAACAGCGCGGACAGTTCTCGGTTCGTGGTGGCATTCTTGATGTTTTCCCGCCCCAGGAAGCACACCCTCTGCGTATCGAATTGTGGGGGGATGAGGTCGATGAAATTCGCGCCTTTTCGCTGCAAGATCAACGAACATTGGGAGTCGTTGATTCGGGTGTCTGGGCTGTTGCCTGCCGCGAATTACTGCTGACGGAGCAAGTTCGCGCAAAGGCCCGCGGTGAGATGGATCGTCTGCCCGGCGCCGCGGAGATTCTCGAGCTTGCCTCTCAAGGAATCGCCGCTCCCGGCCTCGAGTCCCTCGCGCCGATCCTTGTCGGAGGGATGGATTCCTTCCTTGACCTGATCCCCGCGGGCGGACTATTTGTCGCCATTGATCCCGAACGTATTCGCGCTCGCGGCGCGGACTTGGTTGCGACAACCGAAGAATTTCTCTCTGCTGCATGGTCACAGGCCGCAGGCGGGGGAGCGGTCCCTCTCGAGGCGGGTGATGCCTCCTTCATTCCGCTAGAGGAAATTTGGGGAGCGCAGGGGCGCCCGTGGTGGGAGCTGACGGCGCTTCCCCCGGCTGAACTTGCCGAGGCCATGGCCAAGAATTCCCACGGCCTCGGGGACGGGGTGGAAAGCGAAGCCACATCGGGGGCGCTGCTCAAAAAAGAAGCGCACTCGGTCATCGTCTCGGATACCTTGGTGGCGCTTGGCGCGCGCGATGTTCGTCCCTACCGAGGGGACTACACTCGCGCACTTGAGGACATTCGAACGCTTATTCGAAGCGGATGGACGCTCATCCTTGCAGCAGAAGGTGAAGGCCCAGCGCGGCGTCTGTATTCGATTGCGACCGATGCGGGAATCGGAAGTCGAATTGTTCAAGAAATCGATCCCACGCAGGACTCATCGGTTCTTGATGTTGTGGCAGCTCCACGAACGAAGGGCTTTGTCGCGCCGGATCTAAAACTGGCGATCATCTCTGAGTCGGATCTTTCTGGGCGAGTTGGTGCAACGACTCGCGATATGCGCAAGATGCCCTCGAGGCGACGCAAAGGTGTTGATCCTCTCAGCCTCCATCCGGGGGACTACATCGTCCACGACCAGCACGGTATTGGGCGCTTCATTGAATTGGTGTCCCGCACGGTTGGACGCGGTGAGGGCCAGGTGACCAGGGACTACCTGGTCTTGGAATACGCGCCATCGAAACGAGGCCAGCCCGGAGATCGTCTCTTCATCCCCACAGATAGCCTGGATCAAATCTCGAAATACACCGGCTCGGATCAGCCCGCACTGACCAAGATGGGCGGTGCCGACTGGGAGAAAACAAAAGCTAAGGCGCGCAAGGCCGTTAAGGAAATCGCGCAAGAGCTCATCCGCCTGTACGCCGTCCGTCAGGCGACGAAGGGTCATGCCTTCGGCCCAGATACCCCCTGGCAACGCGAATTGGAAGATTCCTTCCCCTACGTCGAGACTCCCGATCAGCTGGTCACTATCGACGAAGTCAAGGCGGATATGGAAAAGCCGATGCCCATGGACCGTCTGCTAACGGGCGATGTTGGCTACGGAAAGACCGAAATCGCCGTGCGTGCGGCTTTTAAGGCGATTCAAGACGGCAAGCAGGTCGCACTGTTGGTTCCAACGACCCTTCTGGTTCAACAGCACGCGGAAACCTTCGCGGAGCGCTACGCGGGATTCCCAGTGACGATCGGCACCCTCTCGCGCTTCTCAACGCCGAAGGAAGCAGAGAAAGTCAAGGAAGGATTGGCCTCGGGAGGAGTGGACCTGGTGATTGGTACCCACTCGCTGCTCAGTGGTGCCATTGCTTTCAAGGACTTGGGTCTGGTCATCATTGATGAGGAACAACGTTTTGGCGTTGAACACAAGGAAACGCTCAAGGCTCTGCGTGCGGATGTCGATGTTCTCTCGATGTCGGCAACGCCTATTCCCAGAACCTTGGAGATGGCGGTTTCGGGTATTCGTGAAATGTCGATTCTTCAGACTCCTCCCGAAGAACGACAGCCCGTCCTTACCTTTGTGGGTGCCCACACCGATGCGCAGGTCAGTGCGGCGATTCGCAGGGAACTCCTGCGCGATGGGCAGGTTTTCTACGTCCACAACCGCGTGGATTCGATTTCTTCGGTCGCAGCACATATCCAAGAGCTTGTTCCCGAGGCGCGAATTAGGGTCGCTCACGGAAAACTCAACGAACATCAGTTGGAAAGCGTCATCGTTGATTTCTGGAACCACGATTTTGACGTGCTGGTGTGTACGACCATCGTGGAAACCGGCCTGGATATTTCCAATGCGAATACATTGATCGTGGACCGCGCGGATACCTTTGGTCTGTCCCAATTGCACCAGTTGCGTGGGCGTGTGGGCCGAGGCCGTGAGCGCGCATATGCCTACTTCTTCTATCCCTCGGACCGCCCGCTTTCAGAAACCGCTCATGAGAGGTTGCAGACGATTGCCCAGAACGCTGATCTGGGGGCGGGTCTTGCCGTTGCGCAGCGTGATCTTGAGATCCGAGGCGCCGGTAACCTTCTGGGTGGTGCACAGTCGGGACACATTGAAGGTGTGGGCTTTGACCTTTACGTCCGGATGGTTGCCGATGCGGTTGCGGCATTCAAGGGGCAGCGCAAGGAAGAGAAGAAGGATCTGCGCCTAGACGTGACCGTTGATGCGCATATTCCCGAAAGCTATATTTCCGCAGAACGCTTGCGTTTGGAGGTCTACGGAAAGATCGCCGCGGTGGAAAACAGTGAGCAGGAAAAGGACCTGCGCGATGAAATTACAGACCGCTATGGCCCCATCCCGCCTCAGGTGGACTTGCTCTTCGAAATTGCGCGCCTACGTGCTCTTCTTCGACAGATCGGAATCGACGAAGTCGCTACACAGGGCAAGTACCTGCGTATTCACCCGATCGAGTTGAAGGAATCTCAGGCGCTTCGTCTGAAGCGTTTGTACCCCGGTTGTGTTGTCAAGGCTGCGGTTCGCCAACTTTTGGTTCCGCTCCCCATGACGGCGCGGGTTGGGGGAGTGCCTTTGACCGATCACGCTTTGCTTGAATGGATCGAGAACCTTCTGGCAAAGGTTCTGAATCCGACCGTGGCTTCAACGCGCTGATGAGAGCGCTACACTGACACTGACTACGAAGTGAATGAACCGGAGGATATTTTCATGGTTTCACGTGTGCGCGCATCAAAGGCCGCGATCCTTCTTGCCGTGTGTGGATTGGGACTCGGAGCTTGCTCTGCTCACCCGGGAACCGCCGCAATCGTTGGAGATACGCGTATCAGTGAAGCCGATGTGAGCTTGACCAGCCAGCAGCTCAGTGGGCTGCTTGGTCAAGATGTCGATGCCTCACGGTTGCTTCCGACCCTCAGCCAGAACCTGGCCATCGGCAAGGTTGCCGAGAAGAACGGCATCACGGTCTCTGACCAGGAAATCACTGACAGCCTTGCTGAGATGGGACAAGAAGTTGTTCAGCGTGGTGGGAAGAGCACGCCCATTACGAATCCCAGCTCTTTGCTGAAGACCGTCATTAAGAACTCGATCGCCCAGCAGAAGCTGCGTTCCTCCGGGATGTCTCAACAGCAATTGGCCCAGGCGAATGCGGAATTGGCGAACACGATTCAAACAACCAAGGTTGAAATCAATCCCCGGTACGGCACCTTGGATGCGAAAAGCGGTTCGCTGACTCAAGGTGTTTTCGGTGACGTCATCCGCGCCAATAGTGGAGCACAGAAGTAGCTCGGCCCAGACTAATCGATCGTCTAAATGTGATG
>CAKAPY010000035.1 GCA_916719935.1 uncultured Actinomyces sp.
TCGGATGACGGCATTGAGCGGCCGCACCTCAGTTTCATGAAATGCTCAATGCAGAGCTAATGAGCTGTTCGAGGGCAGATTGCACGACACCGGACTTTAAAACCACTAAGAGCAAGCCGGCGAATCCTGCTGTCGCCAATGCCCCAATCGCATATTCGACCGTTGTTGATCCTTCTTCTGGATCTGTCATCATTTCGCACTTGGGATCACGATCATCATGAAGTGTTTCTTCCGTCGACATGGGTCTTTCCTTTCTCTTTGTTCCCATGTCTTGAGAGTGCGCCAAGAAGCTCTCGTAAATCTCTGCGGCCTTGAAAATTGTGGATGAATCGTCGACACACAGAAACTGTGGATAGCATTCGCAGGATTTCTCAGAAGCTATTTCGAGCCATTGTCAGAAGTACCGGCGCAACCCCGAGGAAGATAAAGGCTGGCAACATCAGTAGCCCCAAGGGCACAACCAATTTCACTCCCAATTCCTCTGCTCCAGCACGCGCATCGGACAGTCTTTGATCTCTGCTCGCCTCCGCTAAGGCATGCAGCTGATGATCAACGGATGCTCCACGCGCCCATGCTTCTCGTAGCACCTCGGCGATCCTTGCTATCCCCTCACTACATCCCTCCCAGGCGCGATCCCATCGCACACCAAGAGTCAAACAACTGGCGACTCTCACCAGCTCTTCAATTTCTGCTGAACGTCCAATGCACTCCAAGGCTCGGGGAATGGACACTCCAGAATCCAATGCAGCGATTACCAGCTCAGCGATAATCGCGATATCTTCCTGAGCAGCTTCCTCCCATTGACGTGACGATCGGCGTATCAGACGAAGCGAGACCCATCGACCTGCTCCCAAAAATGACAGCCCGACTACTGCGCACAGCGAGCCCACTCCCCCGTCAACAAGCACAGGAAATGGGTTAATCCCCATGATGAATACCGCGAGCAGTGCCAGCAGTGGCAGTAAGTTGAGGATCTTTGCGGATAGGGCGGGGCCAGCCCCAGCCACTCGTCGCGCTTTTTGAATGCTCTCAATATCATCGAAGTTTTGTGCCAAAGCATCCAAAACCGCTGATAAAGGAGCACCTAATTCGTAGGAAACGGCGCAGGATGCAGTAACCATACGCGCATGCTCTCCAGCCTGTTTGAGAACATTGGAGGCAACCCCATAGGGCAGTCCTTCTTTTCCTTCACCCACTTGTAGCCATGCTTCACGCGCGGACAAGCCAGCACGAACCAAAGCACTGACTTTTCGCAGAGATTGGGCCGCTTCATTAATCCCGGAATTTGAAGTACTTGCCCTCCAAGATCGAGTCTTCACGCGTTGCAGATTCGACCAGAATCGCTGCCGCCCACGCGCCAATGGGTGCGGATCCCACATCAGAACACGACGAAATGTCCTGTCGCGCATCAGGGGTCCTCAGTGAGCAATGCGCGCAGTCCTTCCCACGCGGGTCCGGGTTTCCCACGGCCTCGGCAATCACATCGATAGGCACAGGTGCACGCAAGTACCCCATCTTCCATCCCAAAAATCCCAATCTGTGTCAGTTGTCGGGTGCCACGCTTTGGACCATGAGCGACGCGCTCCATATGGACAACTACCTGAAATGCCGCCTTTGCCTGCAGATCCGTTGCCCGAGCTTCCATTCCCGCGAGCGCTCCCAGTGCTGCAAGTCGGGCGGGAACTTCAGCGGGGGTATTCGCGTGAATCGTGGCAAAACTTCCCCGGTGCCCAGTATTCAAGGCCGTCATAATGTCACGAACTTCGATACCTCGACATTCCCCTAAAACGATGCGGTCCGGCCTCATGCGCATGGCAGCTCGGACCAGTTCCGAAAGAGTCACTTCCCCGCGCCCCTGAGCATTAGCTTGTCTGGCTTGAAGGTGAACAACATGGGGATGCTGAGGATTTAATTCGCTCATTTCCTCGATACAGATCAGTCTTTGACTGTCAGGCAAGGTGCCCAAAAGTGCAGCAAGCAGAGTGGTTTTCCCACTCCCCGTCGCACCAGAAATGAGGATGTTGCAGCGCATATCAAGGGCACGCATCAACACCTGATACGAGGTGTTATCAATACTTCCCATCTCACGCATCTGCTCAATGCTGAGACCATTTCTGGCTGGAATCCTCAGAGAAATCAGAGTTCCCCCACCAGAAAGTGGTGGGATCACCGCGTGCAGACGAATCCCCATGGGCAAGACTCCATCAACAATCGGAGCCGCATCGTCTAAACGCTTCCCACAGACTCCAGCCATTGTGACGGCTAGTTCACGTACTTCTTCTTCACTATCAAAAGAGCATCCAGCCGGCTGAACCCCCTGCCCGCAATCGGCCCACACCTGCGTGGAATTCACCAAAATATCTGTAATTCCGGGAAGGTGAATCAAGGGAGCCAAGGTCTTTCCCAAGCCATTAAAGCGAGCTTCGAGTTCTTCCAAATGCGTACCAAGCTCTTCGATTCCCATCCCGACAGGCCTGGAAGCTATCGACGCTTGGCCGTCCTCCTTTCCCGAATGCGCAACTACAAGGCAATCGTCGATCAGGCTCATTGCGTGCGCTCCACAATCTGTTCCCACAGTCGCAAGCGGGCACGTCTGCCTTTCCGCCCCTGCCGAGGCCTCATTCCCGCTGGGTGCACACCCATTCCTTCGGTGTGGGTAATTTGAGAGATTTGAGTCGAGGAGATTTGTCCGCTCAGTGGAGCTCGTGAAAAGAATCCACCACGTGGAGGTGGCGCGATTAAGAGAAAACTTCGACACGGAAACGGAAATGATGCACTGAGAGCACACAGACGCGCGGCTCCAACAGCATCTCCCAGACCTATAAGAATGAGCGCATCAAAATTCCTTGCGGTCTGTTCGCACCTCGCTCCCCATTTCCCCAGATCACACACCACACTGCGAGTTTCACGCAGAGCGGCAAGAAGCCCCGGGAGTCGCGAGTCATCAGAATCTGCATAGTCGCGTGAATCTCCGCCGACAAAAGACACTCCCTGAGCGCAGGGAAGACTATTCGCGATCGAGGGAAGGAAATAACGCTCGCCTCTACTCAAGCGCGACCAAGCCACCTGCCCATCCTCGGGAACAAGGATGCGTCCGCCACGGCCTCGTGAAGGTCCGGGTCCAGAACAATTGACTAAAACACTTCCCGTGTCCGCGCACAGATCCCAGGCGAGAGCGGAGACCCCTACTCCCCCGCTCCAACCTGCGATTCCCACGCAAAGGTGGGAAGAATGCGGCGTTACCGCAGCCTGCCAACGCGCATGATCTGCAAGGATGAGCTGCCCCATCGCCTTCTCACAACCTGGAAGACGCAGTGAATCGCCAATAACCAACACGTGGATTCCACGGTGTTCCCACCGGGCTCGATCTTCGCTCCTGCCAAGGACAGCGCAGATCACTTCCTCAACGTGAAATTCTGTGCGCTCACATTCTTCTGGGGGGCACTCGCGAACATTAATCCCCAGCAGAGCGCAGACCGCACGCAATGACTGCTCGGCACCTTGCGAAAGTGCCCAAAATGCAACGTAGCCTTCGCTCTTCATGGTGCAAGCGTGAATTTTCTTTTCGCCGAATACCACCGCCATCGCAGAATCTGTGGAAAACTAGGACTAATCCCGTCCCTGTGGATAACACTGCTGTTTCCGCATTAAGCAAGGTGTCAACGATGACCATCCTCAATAACAACACAGAAATTCCAAAGCCAACCCTGCCCGGCGCTAATCAGCACCTGGAAGGCGATACCCGAATCGCGGCCTTTTTCGATCTTGACAAGACCATCTTGGCCACGGCCTCGGCAATGGCGCTGAGCAGCCCGCTGGTTCACGCGGGAGTCATGAGCCGCTGGGATTCCCTGCGAGCAACCCTTGTCCAACTTCCCTATCTCTTCACCGGTGCTGACGATGAACGAATGCGCTCGATGATGCATGCCTTGGGGGAGCTTACTCGCGGATGGGACCCACAGTACGTTGAAAAAATCGTCAATAACGTCACAAATTCAACGATTGCACCTCTGTGTTACAGGGAAGCATTGGCACTGATCGATCACCACCGACTCTTGGGCCACCACGTTGTTATCGCATCTGCCTCACCGCTAGAGATCGTTCGCCCCATCGCGCACCTGCTTTCGATCCCCGATGCTTTATCCACAATCGTCGGGCAGGGCCAGGACGGCTTGGCCGATGGAACCATTACCCACTTCAACCACGGGGAAGGAAAGGCCGAGGCCTGCGCAGCTTTGGCCCGCGAGCGCGGCTGGGACTTGAATGATTCCTTTGCGTACAGCGATTCCCTCTCTGACCTGCCGATGCTCGAATTAGTGGGAAACCCAAGGGCGGTGAACCCTGATCGCGCGCTTGCGGCGGTTGCACGCGAGCGTGAATGGCCGATTCTGTCCTTTACGCGAACAGTGCGAATTCGAGGCCGAAAGCGCGCCCGCCTTGCCCGTGCAATGATTCCCCTCGCTTTGGCAGGAGGAATAGGCATCGGCTATTGGGCACGCCGCTCAATTCCCAGCTAGTACCGGCATACTTGATATATGTCCAGATTGTCCATCCCGGTCGGCGCTATCCTGCGTCCAGCAATCTTCGCTGTCATCTTTGCGCCCCTTGCCCTGATCCTCATGGGAATGTCGCTCGCGGATCTTCAGGCGCGAGCTGCGATTGGTGTTCCTTTGGCCTCGGTCGAGGGCATGATCGGCATGGCTTTTTCGGCCATTCTGCTGGCCATGATTTCTATCAACTGTGAGCGCAATTCCATTGGCATGTTCATTGCTGCCGCGTGGGCACTTGTCATTGGTTTCTTGCAGACCTTTGGTTACCTTCGAGTCCACTTCCTTGTGGCCTCAAACCTTTCAACCAACGATATTTCGGCCGCACAGACCTGGAATCTCTACCCCATATGCGTAGCTGCGATCCTTTTTGGTGGTGGAGTTGCTTTGGCTCTAACTCACCGAGCACGCGAAAACAGCCCGGATTCCGATCAGCTTGTATCCTTTCAGCGCCACCAGGGTGAGCGAATCGCAGTCGCAGTGGCTTCACTTCCGCTCGGAGTTATTGCCGTCGTCCTTCTCGTTCGCTGCGCTCCTGCCGATTCTCTTCCAATGGCTGCCAGTGGACTGCATGGCGTGATTGCACAAACTCCCATGCACACATCGGAGGGCATCGCAGTCGCCGTCATGTTGGGACTGATCACACTTGTTTCGCGCTGGTCAATGATCGGCCCTCAGGTTGTCGCATGGATGTATATCATCCCAGCCTTCCTTCTGATTCCCGTTGGAACAAGCCTCTCTGGTGCTGTCGTGACCCCCGGAAAATCGATGGGAACTCAGATTCTGATGTCTGCATCGACTATTTCCGCCTACGGAATGATCATTGCGGCCTCGACCTTGGGAATTTACTGGGCTCGCCGCTACGCCCCCAACGACGCATCGAGCTCCGACCAAGTCGTATAATCCAGCGCTTCTCGGCGGGTAATCCCCAAAAATATTCGTTTTCTCGTTATCGTCAGCACGAGAAGAGGAGGTCTCATGTCTGATCAGGAACACAAGGAAGACGTTGACAAGGTGACGGAAGAAACCGCTCATACCCCTACCGGTGAGGAAACACCACTGACCGGTGAAGAAGTCACCCTTCCCGGTGAGGCATCTGCAACCGAGGACATCATCGGTGGCGCATCAGTTACCGAAACCAGTCAGGTTGAACCCGTCCACATGGGTGTCACCCCGACATCCGTGGACGATGCTCTTGCGCAGCGTTCAACATCTGAGCATTCCGAGGCCGAGGCCGCACCCGAATCAGCCCAGGAACAGCAGGATGCGCAGCCCGAGGAATCCTCTTCAGACGAAGCTTCGAGCGAAGAAACCTCGCACGACGAAAGCCAGGACTCCGAGCACGCTGAGAACACCGTGACTGAGTCTGAGCACACCTCCCACGACGACGTCGATGCTGAGCCGGCCTCGGAAAAGACTGAGGAAACTACTGAGGACAACGCAGAGTCCAAGGATGCATCCCCCGAAGAATCTGAGCCCGAAGAATCTGAGGAAGCTCCCGACTCCGCACACACCACAACGATCCCGGCTGCTTCCGAAGCGGCGGAAGAAGAGCCTGAGGACTCTCCTTCGGTGACCGAGGTTCCCGACGCCCTCTCGCGCCGCACACCTGCTCAGCCTGAAACCGCCGAGGAACCCGAGGACGAGGTTGAAAGCACCCAGGTTCGTAGGCGTGCTTTCATTGCTCCGGCAGCGGAAAGCGCAACGACCGAAGCCTCGTGGAAGCCTCGTGAAGACAGCGGCGAACGTACTGTTCCTCAAGAGACCCCCGAATGCCTTGACGATGCCCTTTTTGAGGGCGCAACCGTCGTGCCTGAAATGCCTTCTCGCGCGGCTGCTCACTGGAGCTCATTGGCTCTGGGAGTCTTTGCTCTGCCCATCACCTGGTACCTCATCGCCGATGCCGGCGCTCGCATGACACTTCCCGAGGGAAATCCCGCAGCAACTGGCGTGATCAACTGGCTTGCTATCACCGAGGTCGCTATCGCATTCGTCGCAGTTATTGCACTATTTGAAGCATTCAAGCGTTCCTCGCTGGGCGCATGGATCGGCGGTCTCTGCTTCTTCGCAGCCGGCCTCCCCTGGGTTTTCGCCCCTGGATTCACCTCTGCGCACACGGTTTCCGTTCTGCACTTCCTGCAGAATTCCGGTGCCCTGGGTGCGAACCTCGCACACCACCTCCAAGCATCCGGATACTCCGGCCGCCTGCTCTTCCTTGGAATTGCACTGCTTGGTATCGCATCCCTTTCACATTCGGTTCGCCGCCGCGGACGTAATGAAGAGGCCATGCGCGAGCAGGTCGAGCGCGTCAATCCCGCAGGTGCGCACTTCACCGCCCGTGAACGTCGTCGCGCCGAAAAGGCAGCTGGTCTGCGGTGAAACCCGAGGTTTCTCGCGCGGTATTGGAGGCTCCCGGGCCCTGGGTTCACCGTAGGATCTCAGCCTCGGGAGCGTCCTTCCACGTCGCCGACGCGGGACCCGAGGATGCCTCTTTTGCCGTTATCCTCCTTCACTCATTCCCGATGACCTGGTGGACGTGGCGGGAGGTTATTCCCGCCTTCACACAGGCCGGTATCCGCACCATCGCAATGGATCTTCGAGGCTTTGGTACCTCCGATCTTGCTCCCGGAGAAGTTGAACTTACCCAGCTGGCGACGGACGTCGCTGGCGTGGCCTCGGCACTGGGAATTTCTTCCTACACGGTTGTCGGCAACGGCATGGGCGGCGTGGTCGCGTGGATGCTCGGTGCGCTTAAACCCGCGGGCTTGCAGGCGATTGTACCGGTGTGTGCCCCTCATCCGCTGGGCCTGCACTTCCTGCGTGGTCTTTCTTCCCGAGGCCGAGGCCGCTGGTTCCAGGCCCTGCTCTCGCGCCGTCCTCGCGTTACCTTCTTTACGTCGCGCTCAGCATGGATCGACCGTTCAATCTCTCAGTGGGCTGCGCCTTTCAACCGCGAGGAAATGCTAGAGAATGCGGAAGTCTACCGCGAGGCTCTTTCCCGTCACATCGCGGTTCGCTCCGCATGGGAGTCACTGCGGGCAACATTTAGGCCCTCATTTAGCTCAAAGAATGTTCTGACGCGGAGCGTGACGGTACCCGTGCTTTCGATTCAGGCTCGCGATGACGGTTTATGGTCGCACGTTGACTTTGCTGATGACGTCCAGGCAACCAGCGGCGAATTCACCATGCGCGCAATCGGCGAATGCGGCCATTTCCCACAGGAAGAAAACCCTCAGGCTCTGATCCACGCGATCCTTCCTTTCATTAAGGAAACCTCCCACTATGCAGCGGAGAGTCAACTCTAAAGAAACGAATTTGCGCAAACTGTGCGCAAATATGTGATTTAGACCGTTCACCGTGCATAATAGTTACGACTATCACACGGTGGCTCTTTTGTGCTGGGCTGCCGTCTTACATGATTAGGACAGCTCAGTAGTCGGCGGCGCATGCTAGCGGCGCTCGCGAATAGAACGGAGTTCCGGCTTTATGTATGGAGATGCAAACTTCATCAACCAAGTCCCGCTCTTCAGTGGACTCGATGAGGCGCAACAGGCATCGCTGCAGCAGAAGATGGGTCAGACAACACTGCGACGCGGCGAAACCCTCTTCGAAGAAGGCGATCTTGGTGACCGTCTGTACATCGTGACCGAAGGCAAAGTAAAGCTGGGCCACACCTCGAATGACGGCCGCGAGTCCCTGCTTGCAGTCCTTGGTCCCGGCGAAATCCTTGGTGAACTGACGCTCTTTGATCCGGGCCCGCGCTCGACCACCGCAACCGCTGTATCTCCCGCAACCCTGCTGCACTTGCTGCACAGCGACCTTATGGAGATCGTCGAAGCGAACCCGACTCTGGCCAAGCACATGCTCCGCGCACTGGCCCAGCGCCTGCGTCGTACGAACGAATCGCTTTCCGATCTGGTCTTCTCCGACGTCCCCGGTCGCGTTGCTAAAGCACTGCTCGATCTTGCAGATCGTTTTGGTACGGCAACCGATAAGGGCATCCACGTTCCTCACGACCTCACTCAGGAAGAACTGGCTCAGCTGGTCGGCGCTTCGCGTGAAACTGTCAACAAGTCCTTGGCGGATTTCGTTTCGCGCGGTTGGATCCGTCTGGAAGGTCGTGCGGTTACGCTGCTTGACGTCGATCGTCTGGCACGCCGCGCACGCTAATCTTTAGCTCAATGCATTCGGGGCCGAGCAGGTGATAAACCTGCTCGGCCCCGATAGTTTATTGCGAAGAATTATCCGCAGTATCAGTCTTGCTTCGGACGCTTCAGATACGCGACCAAGCTATCCGAACCAGTAGGTCCTGGAACAACTTGGACGAGCTCCCAGCCATCGGCTCCCCACTGATCGAGGATTGCCTTCGTTGCGTGGGTCAAAAGCGGAATTGTTGCATATTCCCATGTAGTCATAGCGCCATCCTACGACACTCGCGGCGATTAGCCACGTGCAGCAACAGAAAGTGATGCCTCTCGTAGTGCCTTGGCATTTGTACGAAGATGTTTCATCGACAAGCTTTGGGGAACCCGCGGTTTGCGCAACTCTACTGCCAGAGGATCTCGAGAATGCATGAGCCACTCACTCCAGTCAGTCCTCTCTGGATAGACGCGCAAAATCACGCGGCGTTCACGTTCGGTAAGACCGCCCCACACGCCGTAGGACATCTGTGACTGCAAGGCATCTGCAAGGCACTCAAGGCGCACGGGGCATTCCATGCAGCGCATACGAACTTGACGCTGAGCTGCGCCCTGCACAAACAGGGAGTCGGGTTCATCTTCGGCACACAGGGCATACTCAACCCAACCGTGGTCATCAATCATGTGAAACTCCACCCTCTCCATGTGGTCAACATTGACCTCTTCCTCAGAGAATACACATGAAGTTTTCATAAGGGAAATTAGGACGACTTCGGTCCGTAATGTGGCAAAGACGCCAAACGTTGACCTAATTTACCTCTTCCTCTCTCTTTCCGAGGCCTCTACACGTATCCTGTACCTATGGCTCAGTCGCATACACGCTTTGTTCGACCCGCACAGCTGGTGGCGCTCTTGCTGTCATTCTTGGCAGCATCAACACTTGTCGGTGTGGTCAGCGCTGGCGTCTTGGTGCCGGCCGTCGGAACCGGTGCAATCACGGCTAAAGCAGGGATGGAGATCTTCGACGAGATCCCCACTGACATCCAGGTTGTCACTCCCGCGACCGAGTCCACCATGCTCGATACGAACGGCCAAGTAATTGCCCGTTTCTACGACAAGCAGCGCATTGTCATCCCCTCGGACAAAATCGCGCCCATCATGAAGAAAGCTATCGTCGCCATTGAAGACCGACGCTTCTTCGAACACCACGGTGTTGACCCCACGGGTATTGCCCGCGCAA
>CAKAPY010000036.1 GCA_916719935.1 uncultured Actinomyces sp.
ACGGGAAAGACCGCTCTTGCTCGCGCGATCGCAGCAACAATTGCTGGCACGCACTCTCGTATTCAATTCACCCCCGATATGCTCCCTGCTGATATTACGGGCGTGAATGTCTACGACCAGAAGAACAATGAGTGGCACTTCCGTTCCGGTCCGATCTTCGCCTCTATCGTCCTTGCCGATGAGATCAACCGTGCCTCGCCGAAGACCCAGTCGGCTCTCCTTGAGGTCATGGAAGAAGCACAGGTGACGGTTGATGGCGTCACCCATGCTGCGCCTCGCCCCTTCATGGTTATCGCGACGCAGAACCCGGTGGAACAAGCTGGAACCTACCCGTTGCCTGAAGCGCAGCTCGACCGCTTCTTGATGAAGGCCTCGGTCGGCTACCCCTCGCGCGCGGCAATGGCTGAAATCCTTGATGGCTCCGCAGCCCCAGACCGTTCCAAGCGTCTCAAGCCGCTTCTTGAGAGCGGACAGGTGGTTCGCCTTTCTGAACTCGCCGCGCAGACGCACACGGAGCGCGCAGTGTTGGATTATGTTGCAGCTCTTGCCGAGGCCACGCGCGACGATGATTCCGCTACCTTGGGTGTCTCGACCCGTGGTGCTATCGGTATGGTTCGCTGTGCACGAGTATGGGCCGCAGCTCAGGGCCGTCACTTCGTGCTTCCCGATGACATCAAGGCCTTGGCAGCTCCAGTGTGGGCACACCGAATTGTTGTCGATCCCGACGCGGCCTTCTCCGGTGCAACCGCTCAAGGCGTTATCGCGCGTGCTCTTTCCTCCGTCCCCGCCCCGGCGGTGAGCGCCTGAACATGCGCATCAAGGAAGTCCAAGGCGTGAAGGTGGGTGATCGTGGCTAAGCATTCGGCTCCGAAAGCTCCTGCCGCTTCGCGTACCTCAGGTTCGCGCCGCGGCGCAAAACGCCCCGGGGGAGAGCACCTTGAAAGCGGAAAACGTCGTCAGGGAAAACGCTCTTCTGCCAAACAAGGCGCAGGCTCAAAGGATGCAAGCGCACGTTCGGCAAGGAGCTCAGTCTTCGCCTCGGCGCGCGCGAGTGTGAAGACAAGCGTGGGCGGACTCCGCCAGGGACTCTCGCGTTTTGCGCATTCTTTGGGGTCTGCTCCGGGTATGAAGTACCTGCGTCAAGCAGCTCGCTCGGTGACCTCGGTTGGCTGGGTTGTGCTCTTCTCAGCGCTCATCGCGGCCATCGTGTCTCGCGCTTTTGGTTGGGTCGAAGCCTTCTTCGTCGCCTGCGCATGCCTTCTTGCTTTCCTCATCGCCGTTGTGTGGGTGATTGTTCCTTCCCCTCACAAGGTTTCAGTGCGACTTCCACGTCAGCGCATTGTTGCTGGCCAAACCGCCGTTGGCGAGATCACCGCTGAAAATATGTCGGATCGCCGCGCGCGCTCCGGTCTCATCGAACTTCCAATTGCCTCATCTGCACTTCAATTCTTGGTTCCTCCTCTTCCGGGAAAGGGAGTCTGGAGTGAAGTGTTCTCTGTCGTTACCCACCGCCGAGGCCTGGTGACCGTTGGCCCCGCGCGCGCACTTCGCGCTGATCCTCTGGGTCTGATTCGTCGAATCGGCACGTGGTCGGAGCCGGTGACCCTATACGTCCACCCGAAGACCATTCGCGTTCCTTTCGATGCGACGGGTATCCACGCCGATGTTGAGGGTGTCACGACTGCGAAATTGTCATCCTCTGATGTTTCATTCCACGCGCTTCGTGATTATGTTCCCGGTGATGACCGTCGAAATGTCCACTGGCCAATGACCGCTCACACCGGGCGCCTTGTTGTTCGCCAGTTTGAGGAAACGCGACGTTCGCACCATTTGGTTGTTTTGGATACGCGTCTGGGACACTGGAATGACCGAGATTCTTTCGAAAACGCTGTATCGATTGCGGCTTCTTTGGTCGTTGCCGACATGGCCGCTTCTCGGACCGTGTCGTTGACGACCGCCACCGATTGGGTCACGACCAGTGCTGCAACGCGCATGCTCGATGCGATGTGCGCAATTCATGACTCGGGTGAAGCTGATCTTATGGCGCGTCTGCGTGAGGCAATCGCTAAGCGTCCCGGTCTTTCGGTTGTCACGATCATTGCTGCGCCAACGGTTGATGACGATCAGGCTTCGCACCTGTTGAATGCCATTCCGGTTGATGTGCGCAGCGCGGTGGTTCGGGTTCGCCCCGGCCATCCGAAGCTGCGTCGTTTGAGCCACGGAACTTTGGCTGATTGCCCGACTCTTGAGGATCTTCCTCGCTTGGTTGCTGCGGGAGGTTTGGCCTGATGTCTCAAACCACCACCGGTTTTCACCTGGGCGCCCGCGCCGGCTTCCAGATCTCTCGCCGAGGCCTGCCGGCCTGGTTCCTCATTGGTCTAGTTCTGCTTTTCCTTCCCACCATTTGGGTTCACGAGGCCGTTTTTGGCTCATGGGTTGGCGTGCGCGCCGCTGCAGCCGGCGTTGCTGCGGGGCTTTTCGTCGCCTGGGCCTCGAGCTTCTGGCGCTGGGATTGGCTATCGACGATTGCTGGGCTGATCGCAGCTCACTTCCTTATTGGCGGTGTTGCGGCCTACCCCTCGACGACTTTCTACGGGCTTCCTACCCCACGCACCCTGCAGCTCTTGGTTTTGCAGGTGGTCTATGCGTGGAAGGACCTGCTGACAATCACCCCGCCGGCCTCGGCCTACGTCGGTCCAGCAATGGTCCCGTGGCTGAGCGGTCTGCTGTGCTCCTTCATCTCGGCGCTATTGGTGCTTCGCGCTGGGCGTGCAATTGCTGCAGTTATTCCCGTGGCCGTTATGGGAGTTATCGGTATTGCTTGGGGTAAGGGCGGTACCTTCCCGAATATTTGGCTGATCGCCGCATGGTGGGCACTTGCCTTGGCTTGGTGTGCATGGGCAGATCAGTACCGTCGACTCGAAGCTGGCTTGGATGTTCGTGTCGGTGGTGAAACTGCATCGGATACCTCAGCGACGCTGGGGGAGACCACTCAGGGCGGCTCGCAAGGAAGTATCCACCTGGGCCGCCAAATCGCCGGTGGCGCACTGGTCATTGCGGTTGTTGCCGCTGCCGCTATTCCGCTCACTAATGCCTACGGGCCGTGGTATACCCGCGTTGTGCTTCGCGATGTTGTCCAACCCCCCTTGGACGCGCGTCAGTATCCCTCTCCGCTGTCTGCTTTCCGTCACTACAACGTTGACTTGCAAGAGCAGAATTTGATCCACGTGGATGGCCTTCCAGAAGGCGCGCGCGTGCGTATCGGTGTCATGGATAGTTACGACGGTACGACCATGACAATGAGTGCTCCGGGAACTGGTCCCTCCGATGGCTTTATTCACGTGGGGTCGACCTTCCCGCAGCAACAGGCTCCCGAAGGCAGCTCGTCTGCTCATATGACCTTCACAACGTCGCAGCTCCTTGGCCCGTGGGTTCCGATCGTCGGTACGCCTTCGACCATGAATTTCGACCAATCGGCGTCAGCTTCCGGTACCCAGACGAACCAACAAGAGGGCAACCCGAACGCCGCTGTGGTGACTACGCTCTCTGACGGTCTCTACTACGACATGTGGGCGAATGCTGCACTTGCGACATCGAAGAACGTTCAGGGCGGAACCATGGTGTATTCCATGGATTCAACGGTTGTTCCGATCTGGTCGGATGGCCAGCTGTCAGGAACCCGTGCTGTTCCCTATCGCGGCGGAGATAAAGGCGTTCCCGATTCGGTTCGTGATCTGGCAACTCAGACCTCAGCAGCCGAGCAGGGTGATCTTGCAAAGGCCCGCGCGATCGAGCGCTACCTGAAAGAAAAAGGCTTCTACTCGAATGAAGACAACGCTCAGTCGCGCCCGGGTAACCGAGCAGACCGCCTGAGCCGCATGCTTGAAGGCGAGCAGATGATCGGTGACGATGAGCAGTACTCCGTGCTCATGGCTCTGATGCTGCACAACCTCGGTATGAACGCCAGGGTCGTCATGGGCGCCTATCCGAATGAGTCGAAGGGCGGCGACGTCGATCTTCGCGGTTCGGATGTTCACGCTTGGGTTGAGGTCGAGTTCCAAGGAGTCGGTTGGGCAGTTTTCGACCCGACCCCGCCGCGCGACCAGGTGCCTCAAACCGATGTCCCGAAGCCGCGTTCTGTGCCGCGTCCTCAGGTTCTTCAACCGCCAGAGCCACCCGAACAGCCCGCGGAACTTCCCCCGACAACTACCGATCGTGGTTCAGACTCGAATGATGACTCGCGTCTGAAGATTCCGTGGCGAATCATTGCAACCGGTAGTGGAATTCTTGCGATCATCGCAATCCCACTTCTGGCTATTGTGTTGGCCAAGAGTCGCCGTACCAAGAAGCGTCGCTGGTCCGCGCCTCCGCAGGCACTGACAGGTTCATGGGACGAAGTTGTTGATCTCGCACGCGATGCCGGCGTTGTCGTGCCGACCGACCTTACACGTCAAGAGGCCGCGTGGATGCTCACGACGTCACCGTTGTGGCCAGCAAGCGCAGCCAAGAGCAGTAACTCAACCCCTCAGTGGTATGAATTTGGCGAAGAACTTCCCAGGCCTGTTCGTGTTGCTCGTTGGGCAGATACGGCTGATTTCTCTGGTGATGAGGTTCAGCCCGAACAAGCGACTGATTCCTGGCAGATTGTTGATGAGCTGACTCAGGAGCTGCGCGAAAATGCAACTCGTTGGACCCGGATTCGCCGTGCGCTTTCCTTGTCCTCACTCAGCGCGCGCTACCGCCAAAAGCACGGTGCTTCACCGATGGGTGTGCTTCGTCGCCGTCTTCGTCATCCCTTCAGAGGTAAGCAATCATGACCCCCTCGGTTCCCTCTAGGCGTCTTCCTCCTCCCGAGCTTCCCGGTCACACGTGGCTGCGGGCGCTAGGCTCTGGAGGTTTTGCTGACGTTCACCTCTACCGTCAGGAGCTTCCTGCGCGTGAAGTTGCGGTGAAGGTTGCGCGCTCGGTGGGCGACCAGGTTGAGTACGCGCAAATCCGTCACGAGGCCGACGTCATGACCTCCATCGCCGGCCACCCGGCTGTGGTGGAGCTCTATTCGATTGGGACTTCACCCGATGGTCGTCCCTATTTGGAAATGGAATTCTGCCCGGTCGCAAACGTTGCCGAACAGGTACGTCGAATGCCGATGGCTGTCGATCGAGCACTTGATGTCGTGATTCGTTTGTGCGGTGGCGTTGAGATGCTCCACCGTAATGGCTATGTCCATCGTGATATCAAGCCTGCGAACGTCATGTTCGACTCCTACAACTACCCGGTCTTGGGAGACTTCGGCGTTGCCTCTCGTATTGGAGCTTTGGAAAAAGGAAGCCTAGATGGCTTCTCGGTGCTCTGGGCTCCACCTGAACAGCACAATCGTTCCACCCACGCACATCCGACTCAGGATGTGTGGGCACTGGCAACAACCTTGTGGACATTCCTCAGCGGGCGTAGCCCATTCGAGGATCCGGTTGGTGACAATAGTGCTGCCTCGGTGGCTGCTCGAGTCTATGAGGGACGCATCCGTGGGCTTTCTCGCCCGGATGCCCCCAAGGAACTTGAGCGCGTTTTGCGCCACGCGATGCAGCTGGATCCCCGGAAGAGGACTGCCTCAGCGGCTGAACTGGGCCGCCAGCTTCAAGATATTCAGACCCTCATGGGACGCCCGGTCACCAAGATGGAGCTGCGTGACGGTAATACCGTAGGCAGTTTTGGGGCTCATGGCTCTTCGGCCGGCGCCGCTGATGACGCTGCGGCTTCGTGGGGGGCTGTCCAGGGTGAAAATTCCCCGAACGCGGCTCAAGATGAGGCGACCCGTCTGCGTGCGATGCCTTCAATCGATGCCGAGCGAACACGTTTGCGTGCGCCTTCCCTTGACTTGGGGCAGACTGCCGCTTCCTCCTCCGCCGAGGCCGCATCCCCTTCACCCGTATCCGTAACCAATCCGGTCAGCGGTAACGCCGCGGCAGGGAGTGCGTCCAGTGGAATGCAGTCTCAGCCCGTCGATGCCTCGCTTTCGGGTATGCAAGGCCCGACACCAACCTCGGAGAACCAGCAGGATTTCTCTGGTCTCCACCAGCAGGATGCATCTGCGGTTGGCGCAGCTAGTGAGCAATTTGGTGCCGGATATGCACCTGCCCCAGATTCGTGGCACGCTCCGGGACATACAACTCAAAATACCTTCGATACCGGCCACCCCTTGGGCTATCTCCCAGATGGTCGACGTTCGGGTCCGAAGAGGATCATCGCGATCATCGCCCTTGTCGTCATGGCAATGGTGGTTTTAGGCGCCGTGATTGTTGCAATGCTGACGGGGGGAGGCAGCATCATTGGGGTGGGGAATCAGACTGCTTCTCCTACGGCCTCGGCAAGTAGCTCTTCCACGCCAGGATCGCAGGGTGAAGACCCAATTGCTGTTCCTCCGCCCGCGGTTGACCAATTGGTTGCACGCGTGAATGGCGATGATATTCAGTGGAGTTGGAACGACCCAGCGATTGGGACCACGTCGGCCGGGCATAGGCGTTATGTCTATACCGTTTCAAAACCGGGTGCGGATGATGCGGTTGCTGAGACACGCCAAAATGCGGTATCGGTAAAGGCTGTTCCCGGTGAAGTGTGTATCGAGGTCGTGTCAGTGGCCGAAAATGGGCGCGCCTCGCAGCCCACTAAGAACTGCGTGACAATTCCCGAAAATGGCAACGCTCAGAACCAAGAGGGCGATAAGAACCAGCAGGTTAATGGGCAGCAAGGAAATGGGCAGAACCCACAGGGCGACGCAAATACGAATAAAGAGCAGCACTAACTACTCTGAAATTCGACAAAGGTCGGTTCAGGCCTCTTTACTGCGCAACCTGCGAATCAAGAGCACTGCGACAACAATCGTGAGGCCCGCGCCAGAGATTCCCAATGCCCACATTCGACGCGGAGTCGTCGTATCAACCGGAAGATCAGGTTTCACCATAACCGGATCTGCGGTCTTTTGAATCGGCGGATACAAGGGGTTTGTGGGTCCTGGCATCTTCCCGTCGTTGACGAAATTCAATGCGTTAAAGGGTGCGACGATTCCCCATCCCTCTTCGGCAGTGCGCTGGGAAGGCGTTGGGCGAAGTGCGGTGGCCAGAAGGCGATACTTCCACTGATCGGGGGTCTCGTTCGGGTACCTTGCAGCAATCAACGCAACAATTGCGCCCACGTATCCCGTCGCATACGAGGTAGAGGCTCCCTGCGTTGCGAACATGCAGTCACCGTTTGCAAAGAAGGTCGACGCAATTTGCGAACCGGGTGCAGCGATTTCTACGTGGGTACCATGGACGACGGACTGGCTTGGGTTACCTTGCGCGTCGACCGCGGTGACCGCCAAGGCCTCGGGATATCCCGCGGGGAAGCGCACCGCGGTGTCTTGTGAACCGGAGTTTGCATTCTGTTCGACGTTTCCAGCCGAAGCGACGACCAGCGCACCCTTTGAGTGCGCGTACTGGGTGGCTGTGCGCAGGGCAACATCGTCAGAGGTCAAGGATTGCGGAACAACGATCACGCGAATTCCTTGATCCGCAGCCCAACGAATACCATCGGCTGTGCGCGCAGCTGTCGGCCCCTTGCCCGCGCGCTTGGCGTCGTCACTGGAGTCAACGTAGACGCGCACGGGGACAATAGTTGCTCGCGGAGCGAAGCCGACAACGCCTGAACCTGAGACCTCGCGTGCGGCGATCTGTCCGGCGATTGCGGTTCCATGCCCAAAGGCGTCTTTTCGCCCGTCACCAGACTCAACCAGGTCGGTACCCGGCTCAACTGAATCCTTGAAGTGGGCGTTTCCTGCGGCAACACCCGAATCAACGATCGCAACGCGCACTTGGCCCTGCGAGAGTTTCAGGGCCTCTTTCATTCCGAGGAACGAGTAGGCCGAAGGAGGCTGAGTGATCCACTTATCGATACCGATTTGGCAGCCTTCCTCGGGCTGTTTTGTGGCGGATCCCCGCTTTTGCTGCGAGCTTGTCTGGTCGCTTCCCTGAGTCTCACCCGGTGTGGGCGTATCCGCATATGCGGAAGGAAGTGCAACTGCGCCACACAGCGCCACTGCAGCAAGAGAGCTCAGCGTGCAATTTGTCAGTCGATTCACTGAGCACCAACCGTTTCCCAAGCCGCAGCGGAAGTGAGTTCTTGACCCTCAGGAATGAGCGCTAGCCACGCTGCCGGAAGGGGAGAGACCGCAGTTTCGGGCAGTCCCAAGCGTTGCAGCGAATCGCTGGGGTTATTTCCTAAACCGTGAGCCTTACCAATGTCAGAGACAAACACGATAGGACCGCTTGAACCACCGGAGGAGGAACGGACCAGTGCACCTGAACCGCCTCGAACATTGACCTCGCGCGGGTGAAGCTGAGCGAGCTCGGAGGTGGGAATGGACTTAAGAACGGTCTCTGCTTTGGAGTGGTTGACGACGAGTTGAGCGCATGGCGCTGCATCGGCCCCCAGAACTTCACCGACCTGGCTGGGCCAATCCGAGGGGATGACGCCCTGGTTATTTACCGTCAGTGATGCCAGCTCTGAAAGGTCAATTATGAGGTTTTGCGGACTTCCGCGGTCTGCCCACGAGGCCTGGTAGAGCTTGTACGAGAAGTCCGTCAGCGGAGTAATAGTTCCGTCGTCAGTGATGACGTAGCGACGCGGTGTTCCGGATTCGTCGACCTCGATAATTGTTCCGACCTGTGCTGCGGTGATTCGCGGCGACATGCCTGAAACCGGGCGACCGAGGTTCGGGATATCGACGGGTGCCAAAGTTGACCCTTCGGTGAACAAGTTCAGCCACGCTGCGCTCACCGGGGTGATGGTGCGTCCGGACAGGTCGAGCACGTTGACAATGGCTTGTGCGTGCGCAATTTCGATGGGGTAGCGGACCCCACCTGTGACCAGGTAGAGCCTTCCTTCGTTGGAAACGAGGGCGCTGGTTGCGTTGCTGAGGCCCTCGGGGTTACCAGCAACCCAAGTTTTGATTCCAGACGAGGCCGCGCATGAGGTCCAGTCGTAGGAGTGCAGTTGGTCTGTAGTTGGGATGTCGTCGGGAACATCGCTCAGGCCGATCGCGCTTCCGCGGGGGATTCCCTCCAGTGAGGAGGTCGACACCGAGGAGGTCACAAGCTTTCCGCTTTCACTGAGAAGCTTGGCGGAGGTGACGTTAGAAACGGGGCGAAGCGTTCCTTCGATCGAGTAGTAGCGTGCACCTTCACTCTTCGTGATGATGAGGTGCGAATCTTGCCAGCCGCTGGGAAGGGTCGGCAAGAACCTGCCGACAGCAACTGCAATAAGGACTGCAAGTGCGGCAAGTGAGGCCCCAACGATTAGAGGGCGAGTGGTTGATTTTGATTCGAGTTCTTTTCCTCCGGGAGTACCAGAGGTGAATGCCGTGACCAGGCGGCGACGATTGAAGCGCTGTGCTTCAAGGATGTCCTTATTTGATGGCATTACAGGATCCCCCATACAAGAGTCGTGATGGGCACCAGTGCCAGCAAGCTGATGAGCGAGAGGGTGTCAGCGATTCGAGTGACCCATGGGCGCATCTTCGGATCAATAACGGTCAGTGCCAGGACAAGGCCGGTTGCAATGAAGAGCAATAGGACAATCGGAATAAGTGCCTGAGGCATAAGGATTGCGCTACCGATCGCGCTGACAAGGATCAGGATGATGCCCAGAATTGCACCGATCAGGACCTCGACCCGTGAACGCAAGGACCGCGTTGAAAGCAGAAGAGCAACGCCTCCGCAGATGAGAAGGAGTAGTGAATAGCGGGTATCAAGAAGGAGCGGGACACAGATCAAGATTCCCAGCGAAGCGCCAGTTTTAAGGGAGATGGTCAGGATATGACCGTCGTTTACCTTGCGAACAACCTGGTAGGCATCGATAGTTTCGGGGTTTCC
>CAKAPY010000037.1 GCA_916719935.1 uncultured Actinomyces sp.
ATCAACCGACTTCGTCTCAGTCAGGTGGAAAGGCTGAGTCTTACCAACTTCATTCTTAGACAGGGTCAGTTGCGAGGTGGTAATAACCCAGCCATCCCAAGAAGCAGCACCTTCAGCCGCCTCATTGAAGACGACCTTGACAGTGCCATCCGATCCCCAAGTAGCGCAGCCAATCACTGTTCCCGTTGAAGACTTCACATCGAAGTTAAAGGGCATGATCGGCTTAGCGGACTGAGTCGAAACCTTGTACTGGAAGTACTCGCCGGCATGAACCTTCGAGCTGGTAGACCAGTTCACCTTGAAACCAACGGTCGCTCCGACAGTGAAACTTGTCTTCGGGGTGCCGCTTTGATCAGTCAGCTCAGGCTGGCCGACTGTCATTTTCGACGTGATATCCGTGGTGGGCGCCGGACAGGTTGCGGCTTGAGCGGCGGGAGCGGCGGCGTCAGAGAAGATCTCAACGGCACCGATACCACCAACCGCAAGCGTCAGTGCTGCGAGCGCAGAAACCGCGCGCTTTGTGCGGAGGGTTGTCATAGGAAAAACTCCAAAAATCCGAAGATTGACAGATTCAAGAATATATTACAGCTAATCAGGCTTAAATTCCTAGTGTTTTTTCAGCAAAGTTTATTCAGATTTCATCCATAAACATTTCATATAGAAACCAGGAAGTCATCCTCGTCAACCACAGCTCCGCCCGTGATTCCAAGGATAATTGTTGCTGCAGACTCTATATCGCGAGTCGAACGCATACGCTCCAAACGCTCGGAACGAGTGACGATATTCTCAGGAATCTCAACATTTCCCTTAGGAAGCCATCGCAGTCGATACTCAATAACCGCTCCCTGCGCCCATTCTTCCCAGCGCAAGACATGAGGAACCTGCTCAACCTGATGCACTTCAACCATCATGATCGACTGATTCCCAATAGGACTGAGCAAAGCAAAACCGTCAACAACTTGTTCAGCACTAAGTGCACGTTCACGATCTCGTGCTAAGGCTTCTCGCAACTCATCACTCAACTCATGCACCACGGAACGCAGCTCTCGTTCAGCTTCGGCATCGCGACGACTCTGGCGGGAAGGCTCTCCCTGCGCGCCAGCAACCAACTCACGCGAATCAATCGTCTCTGGGAAAGCCTCAGCCAAGGCCTCGGCAAGCTCAGCGGGACCCACCCAACGCGGTGAATACACGGCCAAGGACACTGCGGAATCAGGATCGGGCTGCATGACAACGCCACTTCCGGCAATGCGCACAGCCCCAGCCAAACGCCGAGCCATCCGCTCCAGCACCAGCAAGACCTGATATTCGAGGCCAACGGGCAACCCCTCCGGGAAAGCCGCAGCCCAGCGGTCACTCGCGGCAAGCTCAGGCGGCGCGGGCTCCCCGCGCATCGGCTCACACTCCACAACCCACGCGTGAGTAAGATCTGCACCCAAGCCAAGTGGGCCTCGAACGTTGACGGGCAGCGCCCAAGGGCCAGAAAGCTCTACTCCCCCGCGAAGGTGCAGGCGGCCGGGCGCAACCCAATGGGCCTCGTCCCACGCGGAAACAGCCAAGGCCTCAAGCTCATCATCTTCAACCGACGCGCCTACGCAGAAGAGGTGATTGGCCAATCCCACCTCAACAGGAAGCGGCAAAACCTCACGCGCAGCGGAGCTGGTACCCATAGACACACGCGCAACATGGTCATCAAGGCGAATCTCGCCGGTGCCATTTACTCGCAGCGCGGTATCGAAAGCACGCATCCCCCCGACCGAGGTCATCGAGGTTTCAGTCAAAGGGTGCGAAGCCGTCTGGCTCAGCGAGGACTGAACACCTCGTGCCGAATCATGAGCCTGCCCAGCAGGAGCAGCTTCCAAACGCTCGCGAAACGACCGGCGTTTGGGAGGCAGCGATGCTTCTTGGCCCACGATCAACGCTCGATACGGGTGCGACTAAAGCGAAGGTGAGTACGCGAAGGCGTTGGCCCACGCTGGCCCTGGTAGTGCGAACCCAGACCTTCACTGCCGTAGGGGTGCTCGGCGGGCGAGGACAGGTCGAAGAAGCACAATTGCCCGATCTTCATGCCCGGGTAGAGCAGGATCGGCATGGTCGCAGTATTCGACAGTTCCAAGGTCACGTGGCCAGAGAAGCCGGGGTCAATGAAGCCAGCGGTTGAGTGCGTGAGCAGGCCCAAGCGTCCCAGCGAAGACTTTCCCTCCAGGCGCGCAGCGATGTCGTCGCCCAGGGTCACCAGCTCATAGGTTGCGCCCAGCACAAACTCACCGGGGTGCAGCACAAAGGGGTCGTCCGGTCCCACGTCCACACTGTGGGTCAGGTCAGATTGATCGGCAGCGGGATCGATCACCGGATAGCGGTGATTATCGAAGAGGCGGAAGAGTCGATCCAAACGCACGTCGATACTTGCGGGTTGAATCAGCGAGCGATCAAGCGGATCCAATTGAATACGTCCGCTATCAAGACTTGCTGAAATATCGCGATCACTGAGCAGCATGGTGCCATTCTCGCACAGTTTGGGGTGAGCCTACGCGCCTCAGCGGGCGCGTTGGGTGACGGCTAAGCTACCTGTGTGCCTGTGTCCGAAAGAGAAACTGCCCGAAGCGCCATCATGGAGTGGTACCGCCTTCATCGCCGCGATCTTCCCATGCGCGCCGATGACGTTTCTCCGTGGGGCACCCTTGTTTTTGAGGTCATGAGTCAGCAAACCCCCATCCCACGCGTTCAACCGATTTGGGAGCGCTGGATGAGTCTGTGGCCAACTCCCGCGGATCTTGCGAAAGCATCCCCGGCCGAGGTGCTTGTCGAGTGGAGCCACCTGGGCTACCCATCGCGAGCTCTTCGGCTTCGCGACTGCGCACTGAGTATCACGCGTGATTTCGGGGGCGTTCTCCCCTCCTCCTACGAGGCCTTGCTGGCCCTGCCGGGAATTGGTCCGTACACCGCCAGCGCAATTGCATCCTTCCAGTTTCATCAGCGCATCCCCGTCCTTGATACGAATATTCGGCGGGTCTTCGCGCGCATCTGCGATGGAGTTGAGTTTGCGCGACGTTCCACACCTTCGCGCTCTGAGTTCGCCGCCGCGATGGAGTGGCTTCCCAAGGACGGCGCAGAATGCGCACTGTGGAATGTGGCGATCATGGAGTTCGGAGCGCTTGTCTGCACCCAACGCTCCCCCAAGTGCGAGGGGTGCCCACTGCGCACAAACTGCGCCTGGGCGAAGGCTGGTTTCCCGCCCGCCGAGGTCCGGCCTCGGGGTCAGGCGTGGAAAGGAACGGACCGGCAGGCTCGGGGGCGAGTGATGGCGGCTTTGCGCGCCTCTCCCTTGGGAATTTCGATTGACGAGGCCGTCGCCGCGGCACGCTTAGAGGGCGCGGATCCGCAGCAGGCTCCTCGCGTCATTGAGGCTCTGATACGCGATGGCCTGGTTGCCGAAGAGGTGGCAACCAGGCACATCACTCTTCCTCGGGAGTGAGGAAGGGGCTGGACCCTGGAGGGTGGGCCTAGCCCTTGACTGCTCCTGCCATTGCGAAACTTCCTCCGGAAACCTTCTGCATGATTGCGTACAGAACCAAAGCTGGGCTGGAATAGATCACCGCGAATGCGGCAAGCTTTCCATAAACAACAGCTCCGTGAGTTCCGAAGAACTGGTAAATAGCGACGGCAGCTGGCTGAATATCCGGATCAGTCGTCAAGATGAAGGGAACGAAGAAGTTCCCCCAGGTCGCGGTGAATATGAAGATAAAGACGACCAACAGACCGGGTTTCATCAGGGGAAGAACAATGGTTCGCAGCGCTTTGAGTGCGCTGGCGCCATCGACCCAGGCTGCTTCTTCAAGAGACACAGGGACAGAGTCCATGAAGTTCTTGAGCATCCACACGGCCATGGGCAGTGAAGTTGCAGTCATGAAGCAGATGATGCCGGGCATCGAATCGATCAGATCGAGGCTGACAAAGAGCGAGTACACGGGAACCATCAGTGCCGTAATGGGCAAGCAGGTTCCGAAAAGAATCGTGTACATAAATCCGCGAGCGAAACGACTCTTGTAACGAGAAAGCGGGTAGGCCGCGAGCGCGCCGATGACAACGGTCAAGATGGCCGTTCCAAAAGAGAGGAGCGCGGAATTCCACAGAGGAAGCCAGGTTCGATCAAATGTCGCGATATCCGTGTAGTTCGAAGTTGTGAACTGTTCTGGGATATTCAGCGAGAGTGTCGCGGTCTTATTAAAGGAAGCGAGGATCACCCAGGCCATCGGAACAACAAAACAAATCCCGATAAGGCTTAGAGCTATCGTCGAAACCAGTCGAACCGTTTTCTCACGTGGATTAGCGACGGAGAGGATTTCCTTAGCTTGTGTAGCCATCAGTCCACCTCCGGCTTCAGAGCGCGAATGTAAACCAGAGCAAAGAGCGCCCCCAGCACAATGGTCACCGTGGCAATCGCCGTACCGTAGCCAATCAGAGAGTTCTTAAAGGCTTCTTGGTAGGCCATGACCGGGAGGGTCGTTGACTGGGTTCCCGGACCGCCGCCAGTCATCACCCACAGGAGCGTGAAAACGCCCAAGGTTTGAAGGGTGGTCAGGAGCAGGTTGGTGGAGATGGAGCCCTTGATCATGGGAAGGGTGACGAAGAAGAATCGCTGCCATCCGCGTGCTCCATCGACTTTTGCCGCTTCTTGAATTTCCGGTGGCACTTCGGCCAGCGCCGCGGAGTACACCATCATTGAGAAGGCCGTACCGCGCCAAATATTCGCCATGATGACCGAGAACATAGGAAACACCAGCAACCACGCCGGCCCGCTCAATCCGATATAGGAAAGCATTACATTAAGCGTTCCATCGCTCGAGAAGAAAGCATAGAGCGCGAAGGCAGCGACGATTTCGGGCATAACCCAGGCGATGACAACAACGCCACCGACAAGTGTGGAAAGGATCTTCGGCGCCTTGCGCATGAGCATTGCCAAGGCCAGACCCAAGATGTTCTGGCCGACCACCGCTGATGCAAATACAAAGATCACGGTCAGCAGGACCGCTTTCCAGAAAGCATTACTGGTCAGCAGTTCCGCATAGTTTTCGAGGCCAACAAATTCGGGGTTTGCCGCTTTGTAGCCCGAAAGGGCGGCATTGGTCAAAGACCCATATACCGAGTATGCAATGGGACCGACGAGGAACACCGCCATAAGAGCAACTGCTGGAAACAGCAGGCCCATTCGGCCCGTTTGGCGGGCGATGCGAGAAATCAGTGTCTCGCGTCGCCCGCCAAGGGTCGCAGTGCTCTCGGTCCCCACACGAACCGAGGTGGACATGTTACTTCGCCGCTTCGATGTTCTTCTCGCCGACGATCTTCACCAGGCCTTCGTCGTAGGCCTTTGCGGCCTGTTCAGGGGTCTGTTCCTTGGTGACCACGGATTCGGTGGCCGTCTGGATATTCGTGGAGATCTGCGGGTAGTCGGGAGTTGCAGGGCGGAAGTGGGTGTACTGAACAAGATCAGCGAAGAACTTAAAAGACGGGTTGGACTTCAGATAGTCTTGGTCGCTAACAATATCCTTTCGAATCGCAACTGCTGATGTTGAAATGGAGTATTCGAGCGACCCCTTCTTATTCAGAGCGGTCTTGACGAAGTCAGCTGCCAGTTCGGGATCCTTGGTCTGGGATCCAACGGAGAGCACCCAGCCACCAGAGAGCGTGGTGAATCCGGGTTCTTGCCCCTTCTGAGTCGGCATCTTTGCCAGGCCAATGGTGTCTTGCCAGTCAGCCCACTTTGTCTCTTCACGCATCCAGGAAGAAGGAAGCCACGAGCCGTCAATATTGATTGCGACCTTCCCCTGGGGCATAAACTCAGTTACCATTCGCGGACCGACGCCCTTATCCAGCGCAATATCATTAGAAGGTGCCAGCCCCTCTGAATATGCAGTTTGGTAGAAAGTCAGAGCGTCCTTAAAGCCCTGGGAACCGCTGATCCACTTGTTGGTGTCGGTGTTGTACAGGGTGTCCTGAGTTCCGTAGAGCAGCATCTCAAAGCCCTGCATGGTGGTCTGTTCGCCACCGGCGCGGCCCGCGTAGATGTTCATGGGGATAACGCCGGGCACCTTTTCCTTGATGGTGCGTGCTGCGGACAGAATCTCGTCCCAGTTCTTGGGCTGCCAATCGGTCGGCAGACCCGCCTGCTCGAAGATCTTCTTGTTGAAGTAGATACCGCGGGTATCGGTGCCGAAGGGAACACCGTAGAGCTTGCCATCCATACCCTTTGCGCCTTGGATCGAGCTTTCGGGGTATTGACTCCATTCATCCCAGTTCTTCACGTACTGGTCGATGGGCAGCAGGTATCCAGCTGCAGCATCGCTCATAACCTGGAAGGTGTCTTCATAGATGATGTCGGGCGCCTTGGACTTCGACTTATTCATCAGTGCAAGCTTGGTGAAGTATTGGTCCGCTTCGGCTTCAACGGGCTGAAGATCGATGGTGACCCCTTTGTGTGCCTCTTCAAACTCACCCTTCACACGCTTCATCAACTCATCCATCTGAGCGAAAGACGATGTCTTATAGTACGTAACAACTAGGGTCTTATTCCCTGAGTTATCCGATGATGCTTTGTCCTTAGATCCAGAGCACGCTGTCAGTCCCACGGCGGCAATGCCCAGAACTGCAACGGCGGCGAGTGCACGACGTGCCATTGAACTCTCCTTTGATAGTTCGGTGACTTCCTTCGGTTTACCTGCGGCTTCACTGTCGCCCGGCTTCCCCGCGCCCCTATGACACGGAAGTCCTTGGTGTGAATTGTATTACTACGTAGAAACGGCTTTCCAGCCCCGATGGTTACACTTCGGTCACGATCTTGACAAAGTTTCCTGAATATTTGGTGAGCGAATATTTGCAGCTCACAGGGCATATAGAGAGGGGTGCAATGCCGGCACACTGCCGACGTTGCACCCCTCTCTTTCTCTAAGCTCATCCACTTTCTATCAGCTGTTCTCCGTCATAAAACGACTGATCAATGAACGAATCTCGCCCCAAGCAACAGAGTCAGGCACTGAAAGCGACCCGTGAAAAGTACCCGCGAACATGTGCAACTCAGCAATACACCCACTATCAACCAGGCCAGTTGCCAGAGCAATCCCCTCATCTCGAAGAGGATCGACAGGATTCACAACAACTAATGCCGGAGGGAAGCCAATTTCCCTCATATGTTCCCGCGGCTTGGGGAATGCCAATTCAACAAGAGCCTCGGGAATCTCCAATTTCTTTCCCGATTCATCCTTAGCCTGCATATGCCCAAAGAAATGACGCCATGCACCGGCCGCCGCGCGACGCGTCCAAATCGGACCATCTGCAAAGAGCAAGCTTGAGTGCGTCGACAAGCTCGGGTCAATGCAGGGTTCCAGCAAGACAATGCCTCTGATCATGGAAGAAATCCGCTCATATTGAGCAGTAGTTTCTTTGTCTTGCGGCTCTTGCACAGCCAATCCGCAGAGGCGACTCACCATGGAATAGGCCAGTCCAGCTCCCGCGGAATCCCCCAAAACGAAAATTGGACGTTCATAACCAAAACGCTCAAGGGCCTCGGCAAGGGCAGAAATACAGTCGTCGACGGGGATTGGGAAGGGAAATTCGGGTGCGAGTCGGTACTCCGGAGAGACAACAATCGCACCGAAGTGCGTGGCAAGTTCATCGTTCTTCGCGTCGTCAAATGCCGCACGCCCAGCAACGTATCCTCCACCATGGATTGACACCAGAATCGGTGCATGATCCCGCAGGTCATCGGGGATGAAGCTGCGTCCGCGCGAGGTCACTTCGAGCCTATTGATCGCTTCGTGGGGATTGTCCAGAAGAGCATCTCCCCTCGCGCGCATAGCGGGCAGGTCCCATGTTGTTTGTTCTGGTGTTGCTTCGATGACCGGCAGCAACTCAGGGCGTAGAAAGAACGGGGATTCAGCCATCCCTCTTCAGTCCTTCGGGCCGAGCTCTGCAATAAAGGACTCGACCGCAACATAGAAGGGTTCAGGCGTTGAGCGACGCACGCAGTGCCGAGCTGTGGGGATCAGAAGGGTGGTGACCTTCTCTAAGCCCAATTTATCGATGTCAGCAACACCGGCTGGGCCGATGACAACATCATCTCCATCCCCTGTAATCAGCAACGTCGGGGTCCGAAGAGATTCCAGAATTTCCTTTCGCGTGCGCACACTACTGACGGCAATATTCGATAGGAAATTGCGATCTACCTGCACCTTTGCCTGTACCCACCCGGTTGCTTCGGCGCGACTCCACAGCGGATAGTCCTTCAGAAGCTGTTCAACCTCGTATCCAAGATTGTCGGTCACGTGATCGCACCACTTCACCAGATGCTCGCCAAATGCCTTGGAATCTCGCTGATTTTCGGCAGTAAATAGTGCCGGATCCTCAAGTACCAACGCATCAACATGGGCTAGGCCTCGTGAAACAATATCGGCGCTGGTTGCTCCACCCATCGAATGCCCCATCAATAGGACAAAGGGGGCAGGATCATCAGCTTCAATACGGTTAATCACATCGGCCGCACTCTGCACCAACGCCTCGAAAGGATCCTCAAGCTGCTCAGGGGTAAAACGAGGGGAGCACCCGTGCCCCAGCGCATCAATGCAGACGACCTCGAACTCACCGGACCAACGCTCACTGACATCACATAGGGCAGCAGCATTATCTGTCACGCCGTGAAGCGCGTAGATGCGTCCCTTGGTGGGGGTTCCACTGGTATTGATAGCAAGTTTTGCCGGGTTCATTGATCCTCCTCCATGAGCATCCGCTCCGCACGCTGGAAGCATACAGGATTCATGAGGAGATCTTGACCACCCTGAGATCCGAACATGAGTCTGAACCAAGCATGAGCGAGCGAACAAGGTGGTTTTCTCATGGATGCTGACACAAGTGGCGCTTGGTAGGGACAGGACCTCGCCGATCAATCAATAGCGGATCGCGTCGATCGGCTTGATGCGCACGGCCGCGAGCGCCGGGATGATCCCGCACAGGGCGCCGATGCTCGTGGAGATGGCGACGCCGGCAATGGCGGCGCCGGCGGGGAAGGCCGGGGTGTCGCTGAGCGTGACGCCCAGGGCCTCGAGTGGCAGGAAGCGTACGACGACGACCGCGATACCCACGCCGATGACGCCGGCGACGAAGGTCGCGACGACCGACTCCATGAAGACCGCGAAGAAGACGCGCGCTGCGGAGGCGCCGACGGCTCGGCGGATGCCGATCTCGCGCACGCGCTGGCGCACAGTCACGATGGCGACGTTCAGCAGGCCCAGGGCACCCAGGAACACGATGATGCCGCCGATGACCATGATGACGTTCGAGATGGTGCCCAGCTGCTCCTCGCCGATATCCTCATGTTCGCCGCCGGAGACAGACACCCGCCAGCCCTCACCGAGGATCGAGGCCAGTGCACGCGGCAGGTTCTCGCGAGCCTGGTCGGCGTTCTCAGTGCCCACCCAGGCGATCATGGCCTGGGAGGTCATCTGCGGGAAGGAGACGCGCGCCGCGTCGTAATGCGCGAACACGGT
>CAKAPY010000038.1 GCA_916719935.1 uncultured Actinomyces sp.
ACGGGGTACTTCGTTGAGGGGTATCTTGCTGATCCCTCAACGGCGACAGCCGCTTGTTAGCGCGACACCATGATTCGATTCCAGTGGGGTCAGGGGCTGACACGTGAATATACGCCAGTGATGTGTCGGATAGAGTGCTCGCTGAGATATCGCGAAAGTTCGCGCTAGTTGCGAGAAAGCGGCTGAATAATCGGGACGGGAACGTATTCCATGTGAATGCGTTCCCGTCCCTTCTTTTTGCATGTGTCCAAAGCAGGTTGCTCCTTCATGCGGTTTATCAAATCGTTATCATCGGTGGTCAGAACTGGTTTTGGTGTCGATTGAGCTTTGGTACCATGGCTTCTAACCGACGAACTTAACCGGTTTTTCATTTCGGCAATCGATCGCAGCGGATCGGGCGCCGCCTGTGACTCTTGGAATCCCACATGGGCCACATTGGTACTACGCGTACCCACAACTACACACAAATCGACAGGGCGAAGGAGCTCCTGGCAGATGTCGACACATAAGAATAAGAGGCGCCTTGTTGCCATTGGCGCACTGACCGCCGCTAGCGCGTTGATAATCCCCGCTGCATACGCTGCAGACTCCTACCCACCTCAGGGAGATTCTGCGGTCGCAAGTGCACAGCCCGTGGTCTCGGGCTACCGCGTTCAAGACCTGCGTGACTGGACCCCCGAATCTGACCCGTTTGCAAGTCAGCTTCGCGCAACCGTCCCACTCCAACCTCGAATTGATCGGAATCCTGACACCCAGGTGAAGCCGGAACTGGACGGGAAATCCGAAATCATGCTCATGCAGGGCGACTACGGCAATTCCTTCTTCGGCTCAACAACCTTTAACGACACTTTTACTGACCACACTTTGAACTTCTGGCAATACACCGACTATTGGTCACCGTGGCACGGCGGTGCATCCTTGGGTGTCCCGCAGGCGATCTACAATCCAGCAACCTCGGATTGGCGTAACCGCGGATTTGAGTTCGGTGTTCTGACCCTTCCCAGTCCCGAATACACCAATGCTGCACACCGCAATGGCGTGAAGTCGATTGCGATCTTGTACTTCGATCCCTCATTCCGCCCGGGCCTGACCTTCACTGAGATGTTCGATAAAGATCCGAACTCTCAGGGCTACCTCATCGCCAAGAAACTGGTTGATATGGCCAAGTACTACGGTTTCGACGGCTATTTCCTCAACCAGGAAGAATGGGGCGATGACTCTGAATTCAAACCCTTCATGTCCTATCTGACCAGTCAGGGTTTGTGGACTCAGTGGTACGACACCAACTCGTCCTTTAACGAATCCAAGGCCGCGTGGCTGCGCGACGACGAACACGGGCGTATTCACTCCTCAGTTTTCGTCAACTACGGAAACAACGGCAAGCGAATGAACAGCTGGGCGCTTGCGAATGGATACGACCCCTACAAGGAAGTATTCGCAGGAATTGAAGCCAACCAGACCGGTTTTCGCTCCAGTGGCGGGGTCGACCAAGGCTACACCTCGAAAGACAATCACTCTCCGCTGACCTCGATTGCTCTTTTTACTCCCTCGGATCACTACCAACGCGGTCTGGATGACAATATTCAGGAAATCACCGGTCGCAGCGATTCGGCTCGTCCTTTCATGCAGCAACAGCCCTATCAGTGGATGATTGCCCAGCGTGAGCGCATGTACTTCTCTGGAATGAAGCAGGACGTCACCCAGACCGGCTCAGCCAACGGGCAGCCCAATCCTGCCGTAGGTGTGAAGGGTAACGGATGGGTTGGAGTTGCAGACTTTGCCCCGGCTCGAAGCGTCATTCAGGGAAGCAATTTCTGGACGAATTTCTCGACCGGTAAAGGAATGCGTTCCTACACGAACGGTGCTGTGAGCAATACGTCGGAGTGGTCGGATATGGGAGCCCAATCCATCTTGCCCTCGTGGCAGTGGTGGATTACTGGCCAGGGCGCTCCGACGCTGAAGGCTGACTTCGACTATGGAGAAGAACCCCGAGTTGATCTTCAGGGTAAAGAAGTGGCTCTTCCATATTTGCCAGTTGGCGCCTATCAGGGAGGAAACTCCCTTGTCCTCTACGGTCAAGCGCAGCAAGTGCAGACCATTCGCCTCTACAAGACGAACCTGAGCGTGAAGGACAACTCGACCGCTGAAGTTGTGTGGCGTGCAAAGGACGCGTCAACGAAGGCTCGCCTGGCACTGGTCTTTGCCGACAAGCCAGGGGAAGTTGTCACTCTCTCCTTGGGTGCAGCTTCGACAGATGGATGGAAGGATTCGCTTGTTGATCTTTCTGACTTCCAGGGGCGAACAATTGCAACGATGGGCCTGCAGGTCGAAGGAAGCGGCGATGTTCAGGTGAATGTCGGCAAACTTGCTGTCAGCGATGAGTCCGCAACACCCGCCATCCCCGCTGGATTTAGGATCAACGAGCTGACCACCGATGGTGAGATGAACGTTTCTTGGCAGAAGGCAGACTTTGCCTCCGTTGATTCTTACATCCTCGATGCTGTGGATGCCTCAGGCAATGTGCGTCATCTTGCTCAGGCCTATGGGGATTCGCGCTACGTCAAGAAGGTCGATCTTGAAGGCAGCTATATGCTCCGACTTCGAGCAGTGGGTAAGGACGGATCGATTTCGCAGCCTGCCGAACTGGTCGTCAATCGCTCTGCACTTCCCAGTGAATTGACCTATGCAACCGCGAAGGATGCAAACGGTAACTTCACTCAAGCAGCGACTTCAGGGCAGGTCGAGCTGTCGTGGAAGGCGCCTACTTCTGGGACACCCAGTGGATACAAGGTTCGCCTCGAAACCTTGTACGCAGGAAATGACAACCCCTACCACGGATACGCCGAATACACGGTCGGTCCAGAAGATACTTCAGTATCACTGCCCGCTCCTAAAGAAGGCCTGATGTTCCGAGCATCGGTTCAACCCTTGGGTGTCGATACCGGTGCGATTCCCGCTCTGGCACTGCGCGGACGCTACAACGATTCATACTCGCGACCGATGGGACGACAGGACTTTGTTGGACTAGACGGCGCGAAGTACAAGCTGGTTAACCCAACGACAAAGGATTGGCAGAAGATCAATGCGACGGGCGACCAAAGCTGGACTGCTACCCGCGGTAAGAACAACCGTTCCGACTGGGGTAACCGAGATGAGAACGGTCAGCTCAAGCGCACGCGTCCTCTGGGGACTCACGGTGCAACCTACTCGATTACCGACTACGCGGGTAACACCTCGGGACAAGTCGTTGTGAAGGCAAAAGACGGGGCGATGGGAATCGTCGACCGTGCGGCACCGGAACTGTGGGCCAGCCCGTGGAACGATCAAGAGATCACCTGGGGTGCGGCAATGAAGAATATCGTTGCAACTGCGCGCGATAACTTCTCGACAGTGACTTTGTCAGCCAAACTGGTGGATCTGGATGATCCCGAAGGCAATTCTGTGGCAATTCCGACCACGGGCGAGGGGCCAAAGGCCATGAATGACCCGATGCTTCTCCCCGATACCAATGAGCCGAGCGATGAACCCAGTACTGAGCCCACCGCTGAGCCCACGCACGGTGCTCATGATGGTTGGGATGACGATGATGAGCCAATCTTCGATTGGGGAGCTCGCTCTGCGAACACGCGGAACAACCACTCAACGGACCGTGCAGCTCATGATGAAGGAGTGACCGCGTCGGGTCTCTCGCTTGATTTGACCAGCGGAACTATTTCGGGAACTCCGACGTGGAGCGGGACTCGAGAACTGGTTCTCACTGCGACGGATGAATCGGGAAACGCTTCGACAATGAGCCTGATGCTGACGGTGAATGGGGGAGCGGATACGCCGACTCCTGCGCCCACGACTGAGCCCTCTGTTGCGCCGACAGTAGCACCGACGGTTGAACCAACAGCTGCGCCGTCAACGCAGCCCAGTGCACAGCCCTCGACTGAAGCAAGCGCTCAGCCCACCGCGGAGCCTTCGGCCCAGCCGCAGCCCTCCGAAGAACCTAGCTCTGCTCCTTCTGCGTCAGTGAGCCCCTCGGCCTCGCCAACTGCCGAGGCCACCGCTGAGCCCACTGCCCAGCCAAGCCAGCCCAGCGAGCAACCCACGACGCAACCTCAGCCTTCCGCCTCGGCCTCGTCCGATAGCGACCAGGGCAATGGCCAGGGTGGCACCCCGGGCAGCCAAGCTGGAAACGGCGGGAACACAGGGATTGGCATTGGGAATGTGCCGAATGATCCGCAGGGTAATGCCCCGGGAACAAACGGCCAGCAAGCCGGCAAGGATCAGGCGAGCCAAGCTGGGAATGATCAGGGTAAGTCAGCGATGACGAACCCGATGCACAGCGCGAGCAAGAAGGCGGGCTCGTCTCTCGCTGGCACCGGTGTCACTGTCGCGGTGATTGGTGCAATTGCACTGATCTTGGTGATGACCGGTGGGACTCTCACCGCCTTACGTCGCAAGCGCGAGGAAAGGTGAGCGGCTCTTCTAAGTATTGAGAAGAGCTTTGTGCCCGGGAAGGAAACTGCATCCGCTGCATACGCGGTTTCCAACCTGGGCACAATTCTGTCTGGGGACGCGATATCCCCGCGTCGTTTACTCAGCGAAAAGCGCCTCTAAGTCTGGTGTCCACGGTTTTTGGGGGAGCGCGCGCAGTTTCTCAACATCCATTGATTCAAGAAGCTGCGAGGCGGAATGCACCCCTTCAACACCCATTGAGCGGGCTAAAACCTCAATGATCTGGGCAATAGTCACCCCACGTTCCGCCAGTTCCTCGATGGTCACTGCACCATCGCGCTTAGCGAGCCGCGCGCCCGATTGCGCTAACACCAGGGGGACATGTGCGTAGGTGACCGTGGGATACCCCAATAAACGCGCCAAAATTGCTTGGCCTGGCGATTGAGAGAGGAGGTCGTCACCGCGCACCACTTGGTCAACCCCCTGAAATGCGTCATCAATGACGACCGCCAGGTTATATGCCGGTGCGCCATCAGAACGCTGGATGACAAAGTGGTCGACAGGACCCGTGAACTCACCAAAATATTCGTCGTATACAGTCCACTCCGATACGGGAGCATTCAAGCGCAGGGCGGGACGGCGTCCCTCGGCCGCGAATTCTTCGCGTTTTTGGGCGATTTCAGATGCGCTCAGGTGCAGGCACGTCCCGGGGTAATGGCCAGGCGGAACGTGCGGTGCGGATGCAGCTTCACGGATGTCTTTGCGCGAGCAGAAACATTCGAATGCATACCCATCACGCAGCAGTGTTTTGACAGCTTCATCATGGAACTTCGCGCGAGAAGACTGAATCAGAACCTCGCCATCCCAATCAATACCTAGCGCCTGCAGCTCGTCAATTTGGCGTTGCGCGGAGCCCGAACGCACACGGTCGATATCTTCAATCCTCAATACGAAACGTCGGCCGGTGAGCCGTGCCCACATCCACGCGAGCAGCGCGGTGCGAAGATTGCCCAAGTGGAGGTCACCGCTGGGGGAGGGAGCGAAGCGTCCGGCGCCTGGGGTGTGCGTAGGGCGGCCTTCTTCGATTGTGATTTCCGAGGCCGAGTTCGCAGGGGAGGAAGCCGAGTTTCCCGCTCCATCGTGTGCCTGGGATGTCAAGGTCGACGCAAATGCCATACCTCCAGACTAACCTTGGATGCATGGAGACACGAGCGCATCTGAGAGGTGATGAGCTGGAAGTCGGCGTATCGGCGCATCATCACCTGAGCTGGCTTACGCGCATTCCCTCGTGGTTGTGTGTTGCTTTCGGAGCCTTCCTAGGCACAGCAATTCGTGCGGGATTGGATCTTGCTGCTACGGGTAGCGGGAAACTTACGGTTTTTTCTTGGTCTACGGTGGCTGTCAATCTTTGTGGGGCCTTCTTTCTTGGTTTTGTCACTGCCTGGGCACAGGGCCGTTTTCGCGAGGATGCAGTGCGCAGAAAAGTCATGCTTGTCGCAGGAAGCGGATTCGCCGGCGCTCTGACCACATACGCCACCATGATCATGGCCAGTATCTATAATGCAGTCCAAGCAATGACAGCAGTCCCCGCTGCTGAGGGTGAGCTTTCCGGAGCTGTCTCTTATCCGTTGAGTGCTGCGGTGGGGTCCTCCTTGCCTATACTCATCGAGGGAATGCTTGCAAGCCTTGTATTGCTAATAGTTGGGATTGGGCTTGCTACTTGGGGGTACTCTCTTACTCCACATGAGGAGCCAAGCCTTCGGGGGGCAAAGAAATGACCCCACTGCTCTTTCTTCTCGTGTGCGTTTTCGGTTCCTTGGGCGCGCTCTCTCGCTGGCAGCTGGATCTTTATCTCAAAAAGCGTCGAGCAAAGCGAACACCCCAGTGGGGGATCGGTGTGGTCAATCTATTGGGATGCACATGCGCTGGTGCGCTCGCGGGTATTCTTGCCCCCAATGCTCCCTTTTTCTTCCTGCTCTCGACGGGATTTTTAGGCGGATTTACAACCTTTTCCACTGCCGTACTCGACGCTGTGATGCTTCTGAGTCGTCGTCGGTATTTGTCTGCAGCGGGTCTTGTTTTCGGCGTCTGGTTGGGGGGAAGCGTCCTGGCTATCTGCGCGTTTCTTCTCACGTCCAGTTTCGCAATGTGAGGTTGTGTAACGAAAAATTTGGACACTCTGGAACGGACTCATAGTCTAAGGGGGCATGGAAGGAGGACCCAGTGATTGATCTGATCGACGTCTCGAAGATCTATCCCGTGAAGGGAAGTGATGATGTCGTTGCCCTTGATCACGTGAATCTGCACGTTGAAGCAGGAAGTATTCACGGAATCGTGGGCCAATCGGGTGCCGGTAAGTCAACGCTCATTCGCTGTCTGACGGCTCTGGAAAAACCCACTTCTGGGTCGATCATCGTTGATGACATTGATCTGTCACAGCTTCGTGGGCGCGAGCTGCGCCAGGCGCGACGCAAGATCGGCATGGTCTTCCAAGCAGCTAACCTTTTCGACGCCAAGACCGCGGGAGAAAATATCGAATTCCCGCTGAAGGTCGCTGCGAAGAAAGAATTCACCCGTAAGGAACGCAAAGGGCGCGTTCGTGAACTTCTTGCGTTAGTCGGCCTCGAGCATCGTGGCGGTGCCTACCCCTCAGAGCTATCCGGTGGCCAGCGCCAGCGCGTCGGTATCGCGCGTGCACTTTCAGATACCCCTCGAGTCTTGCTCTGTGATGAGCCAACCTCAGCCCTTGACCCTGAATCAACCCGCGCGATTCTGTCACTGCTGCGTCAGGTGCGCGACGAAACCGGCGTCACGATTGTCATCATTACCCATGAAATGTCGGTCGTTCGCGAAATCTGTGATTCCGTAACACTCCTAAAAGACGGAGGAATTGTCCAGAGCGGAACTATCGAAGAAGTTCTGGCTGACCCGGGTTCGCCTCTGGCAAAGGAATTGGTTCCTGCGCCCAGTGTTGATGAACTGGATGTCACGGACTTCAATCGTGAGCTGACCGCACGCGAAATTGCCGCAGAAAACAACTTGGCGAAAGCAAAAGCGCAGGCCCAGCCCTGGGAAGCTGGAAATATCCTTTTGGACGTGATCTTCACGTCGCATCCTGGCGTTCCCACGGGTTCGAATATGCTCAACCTTGCCGCAAAGCTTGGCGCGGATGTGACCGCAGGGACTTTCGAATCGATGGGTTCTGTCCAAGTCGGTCGCCTGGCTCTGGCGATCCCTGCAGACCAGCGTTCTTCGATTATTGAGCAGCTTCGTGCTCAGGGTGCGCATGTGGAGGTGAGGTCGCTGTGAACCTTTCGGCTCTTTCAACAGTCCTGACGCTGCTTCCACTGGGTAAAGGTGACCCGACGTGGGGAGACAACCCCGCACTCACCCAGCAGTTCCTCCCGGCAATCTGGGAGACCCTGCTCATGGTCTTCTTTGGCACGTTATTCACCGTGCTCATTGGTCTACCTTTGGGTCTGCTTCTTGTTCAGACTTCGAAGACGGGACTCACTCCTAACAAGACCATCAACCAGATCGTTGGTTTGATTGTCAATGTTGGTCGTTCTTTCCCCTTCCTCATCCTCATCATTGTGCTGCTTCCGGTGACCAGGCTCGTCATGCGCAGTGCAATCACGTGGCAGGGAGCAACCTTCCCCTTGGTCATCGGCGCGATTCCGTTCTTTGCTCGTCTGGTGGAAACCAACCTGCTTTCCGTCGAAAACGGCAAGGTCGAGGCCGCGCTTATGGCGGGAGCTTCCAACCGTCGGATCCGTTGGAGCATTTTGGTTCGCGAGGCCCTGCCCGGCATCATCCAGTCCGTGACAGTTTTGGCGATTACCCTGGTGGGCTACTCGGCAATGGCGGGCGTCGTTGGTGCGGGCGGTCTTGGAAAAATGGCGATTGACTACGGGTATCACCGTTTCCAGACGGACACGATGATCTGCTCGGTCGTTGCGATCATCATCATCGTTCAGTTAATTCAAATGATTGGCGACATGCTCAGCCGGCTGGTGGATCACCGCTGAGCATCCACCAGCCGGGTCGCGAACTCTGCTTGGTAATTAGGAAAAATTCGCGGGATTATCGCGGGCCACTTAGGTCCCCCCGCTTGTAGGAAACAGACAATCTAAGGAATTACTCTCATGCGTCACTCTCGTTCACTTCGTACTCTTGCTGGTCTTGGCGTTGCGGCAGCACTGGTCCTCTCGGCCTGCTCCAGCGGTTCCACGGGCTCTTCATCATCTTCGAACGGCGCAACTACCATCACCGTTGCCGCCAGCCCCTCACCTCACGCAAAGATCCTCAAGTACATCCAGGACAACCTGGCAAAGGATGCGGGAATCAACATCAACATCAAGGAATTCACCGACTACGATCTGCCCAACCGCGCGTTGGATCAGGGCGAAGTGGATGCCACATACCACCAGACTGTTCCCTACTTGGAGAAGGCTGAGCAGCAGTTCAACTACGACTTCACTCCCGGTAAGGGCATTCACCTCGAGCCCCTGGCTGTCTATTCCTCCAAGCACAAGTCCCTGAATGAGCTTCCCGAAAAGGGCGGAATCATTGGCGTGATCTCCGATGTCACCAACCAGGAGCGCGCACTTCGCCTTCTTGCTGCGAACGGTTTTGTTGAGATCCCCGCAAGCGGTGACGTCAATGTTTACACCGTTAAGAAGCTGAAGAACTTTGACTTCAAGGAAATTGACGGACCCGTTCTGGTCTCTAACCTGGGTGAGACTGACTACTCGGTGATCAACGGTAACTTCGCGCAGGAAGGTGGCCTGGCGCCCTCACGCGATGGTCTGGCTGTTGAGTCCCCCGAGAACAATCCTTCGGTGAATGTCCTGGTGTGGAAGACCAATGTTTCAGGCGATAAGGCCGAGGCAGTAAAGAAGCTGGATGAGCTTCTGCACTCCGACCAGGTGAAGAAGTACATCGAGGACACCTGGAAGGATGGCTCGGTGATTCCCGCCTTCTGATCAAGGCTTCTTGCGATTAACTGATCGTTACTTTGATGTTTGGGG
>CAKAPY010000039.1 GCA_916719935.1 uncultured Actinomyces sp.
TCGGCTCAGGCTCAGGTGTCGTAGTAGACGGTGTCGGCTCAGGCTCAGGTGTCGTGGTCGACGGAGTAGGCTCAGGAGTAGTCGTCGACGGAGTCGGGGTCGGAGTCTTCTTCTTATCTGCATCAACATCGCCCCAACCGGCGGTGTTAATGACGATACTCTTCTCGGCAACCTGGTCATTGACGACAGCAGTGTTCTTGAAAGCGCTACCAACACTTGCACTGGCCGGAACCTTGAGTTCTGTGTAGTACTTAAGCAGGTAGTATGCATCGCCACCCGAGTTCGGGAAAGATGCGACAAAACCGTTAGCAGTCTCCGTCATGGTGAAAGTGCCACCATTGATCGAGCCACCAACGTCGACCTTTTCAGCAAAATTCTCACGCTTCGGGTCGTTCTGGAAGTCTTCCAGCGAATTCCACTTCAGAAGACGCGTACGCTGCCATGCACCATTCGGATCATTGAAAAGACGGTAGCCACCGTTGGCGGGATCAAAAGTATCGGTCACGCTGATGGTGCTTGCATGGTTTTGACGCTCAGGGATGTAGACCTCCCACGTAAAGCGCTCATCATGCCCGTTGTGAAGCTGCCAACCATCCTTATAGGCCTTGGCAGGCGCATGAGCATTAGACTTCGGAACAATCTTTCCATTGGGCATGGGAACAGGAAGCGTCACCGTGTGATTCACAGTGAAGCTCAAATTTTCACTTGAAGATTCGGCGGCTGTATCACCAACCAAGTGAATCTGCCCCTTCGCATTTTCATGCGTCTTCATGTAATCGGTGAAAACACAGGTGAGTTCAGGCCCTTCACCAGAAGGGACCGAGCACCGAAGTGCTACGCCACCGGTCTGAGCATCAGTCACATCGAAAGATGCCTGACGAGTCCTCAATTCCTTGGGAAGCTTAATGGTAAGCGTGTCATTTTCGGCTACAGTCTTGCCAGTCGTATCGAAGGAGAAAACGGCGTTGAAAGAGTCGAAGACATTGTTGGGACCATTTGGATGCGTGGTGTTCTTGATCGATGCATCGGTAACCACATTGACATCCGCAGCCTGTGCGACGCCGTTCGAGGTCATCACACCGGCAGCAGCTCCAGCACCGACCAGCGCACAGGCAAGTGCTGTTGCTCCCCAAGAAGACCGCGGGCGGGCGCTTGTCACTTCAGAGTTCATTTCAAGTTATCTTTCGTTGAGAACGGCGAACTGTATTGAGATCCCTCGAATGCTACCACATCAACATACAGGATAAAATCAGTTGTTTTTCACACTTTCCACATTTTTCAGATATTGCACGGAAAATCCCGAATTTATAACGCAAGAGACGAACTCTATTCATCCACAATTCCCCTGCGCAGATGAAGGCCATACGACAATTTCAGATTCTTATAGAAAACGTGGCTGGTGCAAAATTACGCACCAGCCACGTTCACGATCACCGATCACTTATTGTGCCCGACGGGCAATGATTGCGACCTCTGCAGATTGGTTACTTGCCGCAACCCCCAGCTTGGTTCGGATCCAAAGCCATGTGAGAATCTTTTATCCGAGCCGCAGGAGTAAAAGCCATCGCGACACCAGCAAGCACTGACAGAACAACGAAGATATACATTGCCGCTTCGACACCCACAACAGACGCAAGAAGACCAGCAGCGACCGATCCCAGGGGCATCATTCCCCACACCGCGAAACGGAAGGTTGCATTCATACGCCCAAGCATCCACTTAGGGCAAATTTCCTGCCGCAAACTCATCTGCGTCACGTTGTAGATGGTAATGAAATAGGAGTAGACAATTCCCGCGCCAGCGATGACCCAGTCCGCAATCTCGGGCACATGAAGTGCCGCCGGCTGCAAGAGAAGGATCGCAACCCCAACTACGTAAGTGATCACAATGCAACGCCCGATCCCTAGGCGCCCAAGCCACAGGGAACGAGTCATCGCGCCAAAAATGCCGCCAATCGCTCCCGCACTCAGAAGTACCCCTAGTTGCGTCGCATTCATGCCCAGTGTTCGAAGCACCAAAATCGGCAAGAGAACTCGCAACCCTGAACCCGTAAAAGCAGCAAAGGAGATACACGAGAACAGGGGAAAAAGCAGACGCTCGTGTCGAACGAAGCTCAACCCCTCGCGGATTTGCGCAAACAACGAAGCACTAGGGCGCTCGGGTTTAGGCTCAGGTGTTCGAATTCGCCAAATCGCCACCGTCGAAAACACGTACGTTGCTGCGGTAAATACGTAGGCAAGCGGAGGCGCAAAGACCCCCAAAAGCCAGCCACCTAAACCAGGGCCACCCGCAGCACCAACCTGGTACGAGGCCTCGAGCCGGCCATTCGCGGCTGCGATATACCGTGTGGATGCGATTGCCGGCACGTAGGACTGATAGGCAACATCGAAGAAGACTGTCGCAAGCCCTAAGAGCGCAGCAACGATCATCAGGTGCGTGAGCGTAAGCGTAAACCACTCATATGCGATCGGAATTGAAATCAGCGCAAAAACTCGCGCTAGATCAGAAACAATCATGACCCGGCGTTTACGCCAGCGATCAACCCAGGCACCTGCAGGAAGACCGATGAGGAGAAATGCGAGTGTCTGTAAACCGGTGAGAATACCGATTTCAGACTCCGTGGCACGCAAGAGAGAGATAGCGATTGCCGAGGTTGCAAGAGTAGCAACTTGGAAACCAAACTCCGCCGCGGTCTGGCCAGCCCACAGGTGCATGAAAGCGGAGTTACGCGTAAGAGGATGGCTCAGCCACCGCCCAATCACCCGTTTCACTTCTTTCCCACCCTGCTTCACGTTAATTTTTTACTGCCCGATGACGCAACCGCGCGAATCTGGGAAGGTCTCTCCAAATAGAAAAATACAAAACGACTTGAAAACCAAGCCGTTTTTGTATCTCCTGTGCCCCCGAGACGATTCGAACGTCCGACACCCGCTTTAGGAGAGCGGTGCTCTATCCCCTGAGCTACGAGGGCGCACCAACATAGGGTATCACCCACATCCTCGTTTCTCAGACTCTCAAAAAAGAATGCATATACGTAAGCGGCGACACCCGAAGATGTCGCCGCTATTTAAAAACGCATCGTCAGCGCCTGCTCCACTCCTGCGAAGGATCAGGCAACACGTCGTGATGCTTCGAAGGAACAACCATCACCGGACAGGTCGAGTGTGCGATCACCGTCTGCGAAGTCGAACCCAACAAGATGCCGGCAAAGCCACCGCGGCCTCGGGTGCCAACAACAACCAAATCGACGGCAGTCGAGAACTCAATGAGCAACGACGAGGGAGATCCATCAAGTGCATGGCGCGCAACCTTGCGCTGGCATCCGTCCAAGGCTGCGTCAACAGCGTTATCAAGCCCTTCCTTGACATCCTTGAGGAGCTTGTCGCGATCAATATTGGCTGGCAACCAAGCCATCATTGTCGCACCCGTTGCCATCGGGACTGCGGCAACTGCGGTCAGGCGGGCGTCCCATAGCTCGGCCTCGTCAACCGCACGCTTGAGCGCCGAGGTCGCACCTTCGGACCCATCGGAGCCAACGACAATACGCTCAACGGGAGTAAATGCTTTACCGGAAGTATGCCGAGGCACAATAACAACCGGGCAATGAGCATGGGCAGGAAGCGCGGAAGACACGGTGCCCAGGAGGCGGTCGGCGAAACCGCCGCCACCGCGCGAGCCAACGACAATCAAGTCAACTTCGCGCGACATGTCGATCAGAATCCCCGCGGGATCACCAGCCTCAACGAGGCCGTGAACGTCAGAAGCTCCAACTTCCTTTGCGAGGTCAACGCCTTGCTTGACGATCTGCGATGCTCCTTCTTTAAGAGCCGCATCGTCGAGAACTGCATATCCACCATCTAGGGTTGCCGCAGCATACGATGCAACGGCATACGTACAAATAATATGGAGTCTGCATGAGCGAATCTTTGAACGCTCTGCGGCCCACTTGACTGCTGCGAAGCTCTCCTTTGAGCCATCGACGCCGACCAAAATCACTTCTGATGTCCCCATGACTACCTCCTCGTGATTACGTCACCACTATTTTGCCCTATTCGCACGCGAAATGTCAGTACTTCAGTGATTCCACAGGGAAAAACTGAATACCACGGAGCGCTGGCGGATATAGGAAAGGGGCCGCCGAAGCGACCCCTTTCCTATCACACAAAAACTCAGTAGCGCACGAAGCTGTAGTTGCCCCACAGCGGCTGGACCTTCGTCACAGAACCGGGGGTGGTAGCCTCGACAACCATTCCGTTGCCTGCGTAGATGCCCACGTGACCGTAGGCGTGCCACACGAGGTCACCGGGACGCGCTTCAGAAGCGGAGACGAAAGTACCCGCCGCGCCCTGCGCACCAGAGGTACGCGGAATGGAGATACCTGCACGGGCGTAGACGTACTGGGTGAAACCAGAGCAGTCGAAGCCCGCGGGGGTAGAGCCACCGTAGACGTAAGGAATGCCAGTGAGCGACAGTGCGATCGACACAATGTCGTTACCTGAAGGGTTCAGCGCTGCAGACGAGGTGCCAATTTCCGAGCGAGTGTAGTCGCGGGAAGCAGCGGTGTTAGTCGTTGCAGTTGCAACAGGAGCCGGAGCTTCAGCCGAAGCAGAAACTTCGTCACTAGCAGACCAGGCGATATCCGGGACCGAAACCGTCGTAGGCAGAACGGTCGCGGTGTTGTTCGAAGTATCGACTGCGGCGTCATGGACGGTGGGGGCTGCGGTTGCAGTGCCACCGACGACAGCGGTCAGAGCGAGTCCAGCGGCCGACGCAGCAGCGGTGCCACGAAGCGGTGTCTTGAACGCGGTGAGCGTGTCAGCCAAGTCGAAAACAGGGGCCATCGGGCGGCGTGCCTTGCGGTGCCGCGGCGCGGGCTTACCAGTTGTCACAAGTAATCTCCTCTTTGACCTGCGAGGTGAGCTGTCGGGTTCGGACAGGAGAGCCCGGCTTGGTTTCCCAAGCTTCACCCCAAGACCCAAAGGTCGTAAGTGGTTTCCCCGCGTTGAACCTTCGTCTTACCTATTTCTTCGCGGTTCAACCTCGGTTAACGAAGAACGGTCGGCCAGTGAGGCCATGTATGAGTTTATCGTACTGACCCTGAATTGTCACGCCAATGTAACGAAACGATGACGAACATATTACAGGTTTTCTTAAGGTTTTACAGCTTACTTTCAGAATTGCTGGTCAGAGAGCTTAATTCAGCGTGATGAAAAGGTGTGGAGCAAGCGTCAAAGGCAGTTGAACGGCCTGACCGGGCGCTGATTCCTTCCCATCAGCGGTGTGAGTTACCTCAAGAACAACGTCACGAGGGTCAGCCTCGAAGTTAATCCGAGCCCCTGGACGCACTCCGCACCGAGCAAAGGCATCGAGCACTTGCGTCTCTGCCTGGATGGGTTCACCGATTCGGGTAACCGTCCCAGAAGTGGACTCCCCCATCCGCAAGGCCAATTCCAACGAAATACCGTCTGAGACCCCATCCGTTCCAGGAATCGGGTTTCCATAGGGATCGGTAGTCGGGTTATGAAGAATTTCCCCAAGACGCTGCTCAACCTGATCCGACATGACGTGCTCCCAGCGACACGCTTCCTCATGGGTATGGGCCCAATCCAAACCGATGACGTCAGTCAAAAGACGCTCAGCAAGGCGGTGCTTGCGAACAACTTCAATGGCACGCTCACGTCCCAGAGCCGTGAGTTCCAGCCGCCGGTCCCCCATGACATGCACGAGGCCGTCACGTTCCATTCGTCCAATTGTTTGCGAAACCGTGGGGCCAGAATGTCCCAATCGCTCGACAATTCGCGCGCGAAGAGGCGTAACGCCGTCTTCTTCAAGCTCAAAAATAGTCTTGAGATACATTTCGGTGGTATCGATCAGATCGCTCACGATTCCTCCATAGGTAGTTTCTGACCTCAGAGTACATATTTCCGCACCATCGTGTTCATTAGCTAGGAAAACCGCGCGTCACGGGGAGTCAGATGGAGGACTTCAGCATCAATTGAGATAGGCCAATGTTGCTAATTCCCCATATAGGGATCGTGATGAGCATTCGGGTTCTCAATTTCAATGGGGTGTGCACCCGCGCGAACATGCAGATGGATATCCCACCGTTTCATACACACCGCTGCAGCAATAATCGTGACAATCAAGGTCGATACTGAACCCACCCAAATCGAGGCGCGAGCATCAATCACTTGACCAATCCACCCCACAAATGGAGCGCCGATAGGTGTCGACCCCATAACGACCATGCCGTATAGCGCCAAAACCCGTCCACGTACGTCTTCTGCAGTCGTCGTTTGAACTGCAGCATTTGCAGAAGTGAGCATGGTGATCATGGCAAAACCCGTCGGAACACACATGATTCCGTAGGTTTCATAAGTGGGCGTGAATGCCAGAATCGTTGATACAACACCCAGTGCGATAGTCGAACCAACGACCAAACGAAGACGCGGAAGCTTCCGACGCGCAGCGAAAAGTGCCCCAGAAAACGATCCGACCGCAATCAATGCACTCAACATGCCGTACTGGCCCGCTCCCCTATGAAAAACCGTCGTCGCCATGACAGCCGTCGTGAGCTGCTGATTGAGGGCCAAAGCCGAAGCAAAACCAACTACGACAATGATCAGAATAAGGTCGGGACGGCCTCGTAAATACACAAGCCCCTCACGCAGCTGCCCTTTCTTCCGAGGAACCGGCCGGCGAGGCACTAAATCTCTATGGCGAATTGATGTCGTGAACATCGCAGCAATCAGGAACATTCCCGAGTTCACAAAGAAGACCCAGGCCTCGCCCACCCAATCAATCATCAAGCCCGAAATCGCGGGGCCTACCAGACGGGCAAAGTTAAAAGCAACGGAGTTGAGCGCTACAGCGTTCGTGATCGATGAAGCGGGGACAAGCTCGGAAACAAAAGCCTGGCGTGCAGGAGAGTCGAAAGCCGCGGCCACTCCCCCGCCAAAGGCTAAGGCATACACCAGCCACAGATGCGCATGCCCCGTAAAAACCATTATTCCCAAGAGCAGGCCGAAAATGCCGAAAGATGTCTGAGTGACTTGGATGATTCCTTTGCGATCAAGACGGTCGACCACGACGCCCGCATAGGGACTCAAAAGAAGAATTGGGAGGAATTGAAGAGCCGTGACGACCCCGATTTGGAACGAGGAATTCTGCGTCAATACGGTCAAAACAAGCCAGTCCTGAGCAACGCGCTGCATCCACTGGGCAGAAGCAGCCAACACATTGGCAACAAACCAATGCCGGAAACTCCGGTACTCAAATGACTGAAAAGTTCGTGACACAAAAGCCCCCCGCATAGCACAACACCGCTTTTGAGGATACGCCCAAATACACGTGTGGGGCCGACACATGCCGGCCCCACACAAGGTAGATAACGGATCAGGCTCCCAAAGCAGCCCGAATCGGACCCAAGAGGAAGTAGACCACGAAGAGGATCGAGGTCAGCCACATCAGCGGGTGAATCTTACGAGCCTTGCCCAGGGTGATCTGAATGACTGTGTAGGCAATGAAGCCAACACCGATACCCACCGAGATCGAGTAGGCGAAAGGCATGAAGGCGATGGTCAAGAAGCCGGGGATTGCATACTCCGGATCCTTCCAATCAACCTCAAGAACCTGAGCCATCATAAGGAAGCCAACGAAGACCAGTGCGGTCGAGGCGGCCTCGGTCGGGACAAGCTGAACCAGGGGCGAAAGGAAGGTGGACAGCAGGAAGAGGACACCGGTGACAACCGAGGCCAAACCAGTACGCGCACCCTCGCCAACACCGGAGGTCGACTCAATGTAGGAGGTGTTCGAAGAGACACCGCCCAGACCACCTGCAGCAGCGGCCAAGGAGTCAATGAGCAGAATACGGCTGGAGTGAGGCGGGTTTCCAGCTTCGTCGAGAAGACCACCCTCAGCACCGACAGCAACCATCGTTCCCATGGTGTCGAAGAAGTCTGCAAGCATCAGCGAGAAGATCAGCAGAACAACCGAAACGACGCCGAGCTTTCCGAAGGCGCCGAAGAAATCGATCTGGAAGAGCGAGTTAAAGCTGGGGATCGAAATCGGAGAGCCGCTCAGTGCTGGAACGGTCTGTCCCCAACCGGTCGGAGAGTTCTCACTACGTACGGGAAGGTGAACGAAGAGCTGAAGGATCGCTGCCAAAACCGTGGAAGTGATAAGGCCGATGAGCATTGCGCCCTTGACCTTGCGCACGTACAAGATGATGGTCAGACCAAGGCCGACAACGAAGACCAAGGTTGGCCATCCCTGCAGGGAGCCATTAATACCAAGCTGAACCGGGGTTGCGCCTGCACGAATGATACCCGCGTTAATCAGGCCAACCAGGGTAATAAAAAGACCGATACCTACAGAGATAGCGGTCTTGATCTGGTACGGAACTGCGCGGAAGACCGCGTCTCGGAATCCTGTCAGAACCAGAAGGGTAATGAGGATACCCTCCCAGAAGATGAGGCCCATGGCCTCTTGGAAGGTGAGTCCTGAACCAAGGACCAAGGTGAAGGAGACGATTGCATTGAGGCCAAGACCTGCGGCCAGCGCCAGCGGGTAGTTCGCAACGACACCCATGAGGATGGTCATGATGCCCGCGACAAGTGCGGTGCCTGCAGCAATTCCTGCTGGGGTAATGGAGCCGTCTTGAGGCAGAGCGGCCGAAAGAATCGATGGGTTAACAACAAGGATGTAGGCCATTGCGAAGAAGGTGACCACGCCACCTCGGATTTCGCGACCAATTGTGGATCCACGTTCAGAAATGTGGAAGAAAGTGTCAAGGGAATTCAGTGGCTTCGCGCTCGTGGGCGCTTTTTCTTGTGTGCTCACTCCCCAAAGTTTCGCTGAAAAAACGCTCAAAGTGAAGCGTTTATCATCCAGCGAGATGCACTTTGATTTCCCGGATTGACCTGCTTATAGTTCTTATTTAGAACCAGTTTCGTTTTTCAGGACCCGATTCGCTCAGATTCAACAAGAAAATCGTTGATACGCGAAGGGCGAACTGGCCAATCTGTTCCGTTGTTCGGCACATCGGTTTCAGAGTGCGCACCGCAGGTATGATCCAAACTCACGACACAGCCATCATCTTGTGCCCATTCATTTGCACAGACACCAAAGACTAGACGCATCGAACCGGACATCTTCATGAGGAAGCCGCAGGTCGAACAGGTCTGCTTGGGGCGACGACCACGTTTGGGACCGCGCTCCGAGGCGTACCAGCGCTTTGCAGCATCATCGTGACCTTTATCAGAAAGAACGCGAACGCGCCCCAATCCCAACTCGCGATCCGTTGGCAAATCCGGGTCCTCACCGGTGTCCTCAAGCCCCGAAATCAGGCGAT
>CAKAPY010000040.1 GCA_916719935.1 uncultured Actinomyces sp.
CAGCGGCTTCTTCACTCATTCCAAAGCTTGAGCGCGTCTTTTCAGATGTCCACGAAATCGACTCCATATAGAAAATGAAAACGTGAAGCAGGGCGGCAAAAATAGCGAAAACCATCGCAACCAGGTGCATAAGGATTCCTTTGGGGTGTGATGGGAATGAATCTGGGTCAATTCTATTACCGACTCTCACGCATAGCAGTTGCCGGGAGTGCAGCTTAAAGCACTCCCGGCAACGCTGCGGCACCGCACGCTCAACCCCACTTCAGCGCGCATAGCGGCCGCTCACACACTCGACGCTCCCCAAACACAGAGTCGCCGAGCACGTTGTTTTATGCAGGCCTGAATTCAAAAGATTCAAACCCAAGTTTCTTGATGTCTTCAGCTATCGCCTCGACTTCCATATCCCACGCGCGGTCCCCCGCATTAAAACCTTCAGCAGTGCCCATGGCGCGCGCCTGCTGAAGTGCGAAATGCGTTGCACCCAAGTCCTTGACGCACGAAGCAACCTCGCGGGCATCGGAAGGACCATCCGGATACACCGTCAGGCGAACCTCGTAGGCAACACCCGAATCCAGCACCTCGCCCAAGCTCTCCCACGCCTTGGGACCCGCGTTGGGACGCCCGGCCACGGCCTCGTACGCGGGACCCGACATCGCTTTAATGTCGATGCCCACCCAATCAACCAGGTCGGAACGCAAAATCTCACGCAGGCGCGAAGGATAAGGACCCGCGGTGTGCAAACCAACCTCGAAGCCCAAATCGCGCACGCGCTGCATGGCCGGCAGAAGGGCCAACTGGCGGGTGGCCTCGCCACCGGAGAAGACCACCCCGTCCAGCAGACCAACCCGACGGCCCAGCAGGTCCTCAACTTTCTCCCAGGACACTACCCCGGGAATTTTCGGATCGATGATCGCCTGATTGTGGCAATACGGGCATGCCCAGGGACACCCTTGAGCGAATACCGTCGCCACGAATTTTCCCGGCCAGTCCACGCTGGACATGGGGCTCAGACCTGCGATCTGCAGGTCCGAGGCCCTCAAGGTCGCAAGGCTCATCGCTGATCCACCGGCGGGAAAGCACTGACCAGTTCACCGTGATCCGAAGCCGCAGCCTCGGAGAACATGGTGCGCTCGTTGTACTCACCCTTCTTACCGATATTGAAGGATTTCACGGGGCGGAAGTAGCCCATGACTCGAGTCCAGACCTCGCACTCTTGCGGTTCGCGGTCGGGGTGAGCCTCGGCGCACTTCTCGCAGGTGAAGTACTCGCCGGCCAGGTAGCCGTGTACGGGGCAGATCGAGAAGGTCGGGGTGATGGTGATGTAGGGGACCTTGAATGCGGTCAGCGAACGACGCACCATTTCCTTGCAGGCCGCACCCGAGCTCATACGCTCGCCCATGTAGAGGTGCAAAACCGTACCGCCCGTGTACTTACCCTGCAAAACTTCCTGATCTTCCAAGGCCTGGAAGGGGTCGTCGGTGTAACCAACGGGAAGTTGCGAAGAGTTCGTGTAGTAGGGCTGCTCATCGGTGCCGGCCTGGAGGATGCCCGGGTAATGCAAGCGGTCAGCCTTCGCGAAGCGGTAGGTCGTACCTTCGGCCGGGGTCGCCTCGAGGTTGTACATGTGGCCGGTGGCCTCTTGGAGTTCAACCATGCGCTCACGGATGTGATCGAGGATCGAGCAGCACATCTCAAAACCGAACTTATCGGTGATGTCGTACTGGTCTCCCGTGAAGTTGCGAACCATCTCGTTCATGCCGTTGACGCCGATGGTTGAGAAGTGGTTGTTCAGGTGTCCCAAGTAGCGCTTCGAGTAGGGGAACAGGCCGCGATCCATGTGGAACTGAATGGTTTCACGCTTGGCTTCCAGGGTCTGAGAACCCAGGTCAATCAAGTGATCCAATTCCTTGACGAGGCCGTCCATGTCGCCCGCGAAACGGTAGCCCAGACGCGCCATATTGATCGTGACGACACCGATGGAGCCCGTCAGTTCTGCGGAACCGAATAGGCCATTGCCGCGCTTGAGCAATTCACGCAGGTCCAACTGCAGGCGGCAGCACATCGAGCGGATCATGTGGGGATCCAAGTCGGAATTAATGAAGTTCTGGAAGTAGGGAAGGCCGTACTTTGCGGTCATCTCGAAAAGCGCGTCAACATTTTCGCCCTCCCAATCAAAATCGGGAGTCATGTTGTAGGTCGGAATCGGGAAAGTGAAGACACGGCCGTCCGCGTCTCCCCCGGTCATGACCTCAATGAAAGCGCGGTTAATGAGGTTCATTTCCTCTTGGAGCTCACCATAAGTAAAGTCCACAACTTCGTCGCCAATGAGGGGGTGTTCATCAGCCAGATCATCCGGGCAGGTCCAGTCGAAGGTGAGGTTGGTGAAGGGGCACTGGCTGCCCCAACGCGAAGGAACATTGAGGTTGTAGATCAGTTCCTGCATGCTCTGGACGATCTGCTCGTATGTCATGTTGTCCAGGCGAACGAAGGGGGCCATGTAGGTATCAAAGGAGGAGAAGGCCTGCGCTCCCGCCCATTCGTTTTGCAAAGTTCCAAGGAAGTTCACGATCTGCCCGCACGCCGAAGAGAAGTGCTTCGGGGGTGCCGAGGCGATGGCACCGCTGACCCCGTTGAAACCTTCTTGGATCAGTCGCTTGAGCGACCATCCCGCGCAATAACCCGCGAACATATCGAGATCGTGGATGTGGATGTCACCGCTGCGGTGTGCTGCTCCTGCTTCGGGGGAGTAGACGCGCTCCAACCAGTAGTTAGCAATCATCTTGCCGGCAGAGTTCAGGATTAGGCCACCCAGCGAGTAGCCCTGATTGGCGTTTGCATTAACGCGCCAATCGGAGCGGTCAAGGTATTCCTCGACGGTCGAGATCGCATCGATGTCATAGCGTGTTGTGGGAGATGTAGTCACGGTTTTCCTTTCCGAGCTTCAACACTGACATCGTGGTGGGGGCACAATATCTAGTGCGCGAGACGAACGCGTCCCACAATATCTAGTGGTTTCGGAAAAGGTGTAGCTACGACATGCGGTGTGTTGTCATTCGACAAAAATGCGCAAATTACGAAAGTGGGTGAACGCATTGCGCGAGTATCTGAATAGCTTGCGAATAAGTTAGATGAAACTAGCGCGAGCGCGCTTTCAGCGCAAAATCGGCATTATTTCGCCGAAAGTCGGTCAACCTCGTGAATAACAAAACCTGCAACAGCGATAACACCAAAAGACGAAATCCCCGCAAGAACATGAGCCCGACGCGGAAGAGCATCCAAAAATTCTGCGTAGGTGATTCCGCCCGAACCCATTTGTGCCAAATCATTGGGAGTCAAGGCCCACACAGAATAAACAACTCCCAAAACCGTGATGAGCGCACTGGCCATTGCAATGACAGCCATAGCTTTTTGGACGGGCACGCCGTGGCGAACGCGGGTCTCCAGCGGACACAAGATCAGTGCCCAAAAACCGCAGATTGCCATAGCAACAAGAACATCGGCGGGGCGGTGCCAGCCGAAAACCATGACGGAAATACCCACCAAGGATGTCCAGATATATCCGATCCACGCTGCGGGGCCTCGGAACCATTCGGGGGCAATCATCACCAATGCCAGAGCAAGGGACATTGCAACTGTCGTATGCCCCGAAGGAAGCGAATTCAAAATAGCTGCCGACACGTGGAAATCCGGGCGATCAATGAGCAGCTTCGCAACCTGAGTCGTCGTATTAGCCGCAACAATCATGCCCAGCGCACGACCCGCCAGCGTTGGACGACGACGCAGCCATGCGATCAAAACAATCAGACCACCAACAGCGACCATCGCGGGAACCGAAATAATGTGCGTCACGGTGCTTCCCACAGTGCCTAAGGGCTCTGCCCAGCGCATGGCGGCTTCCATCGACAAGGTGTCAATCGCCTGGCCTGTAACAGTGAAGACGGCGACCCAAGCGACAAGGATACTGAAGAGCGCACACCCTCCCGCAGCGAAAAGTCGGCGCACGAGGCGAGGACGGTAGCCGGGAGCCACAGTCCTTGGGGCGCTCCGAGCAGCACCCGAAGCGGCACGTGCACCACTACGCGGGCTTGATTGGCGAATGTTTGGCCGCCGTCCAGCACCAGAAGAGGGGGTTTCAGAAGTGGCCGCACCCGAGTCCTGGGAGCCAGAGAATCGCCTTGACGAGGCCGCGAGCGCTTCCGGAACCTCTGCAGCATCCTCTGAGGGTGCGTAAGCCTCGGATTCTTCGGAATTAAAGGAAGGATCAGGATAACCGGGAATGCGGTCGCTCATTGCGCTCCCTCCCTTCCCTCATGCGACAACCAACTAGGTGGCATCTGTTTCGTTTCGCGTTCTTCGAAGGTCTTATTTTAGTCACCCATCTGGGGCATTTTCTATTGGAACACTAGGTTTTTCCTCGGTTGATTGAGGTGACATTTTGTCGCATTCTCAAGCTTCTATCTCGAGCCGCGCTCCGGTCATTCGGTTAGAGTGGAGGAGTCAACAGGCGTGAGTCACGGCGATTCAATGCCACTACCGACTCGGATCAGGGGTGCTACGTGTCGATTTCTCCGGTCAACACCGACCGCATTCGCGCTGTCTTGCACGGTCACGATCTGAATTTTGGTGAGTCTTCAGACGAAGAGCTCGCTGTTCCGACACGAAATGCGATCTATTTCTGGAACACATCAAACCCCCACATCCTGCAATTGCGTGCGCACTGGCGTGGAATTGCCAACGATGATGCCGAATTTGCGTCGCTCATGGAAGAGGTTCGGCGCTGCAATGCAACCCGCACAGGGCCGAAGGCGTACTTGGCTCCTTTCGAAGACGGCCGCCGCTACGGGCTGATCGCCGAATGCGACATCGTTGCAACAAACGGTCTTTCGGAAGCCCAGCTCGATACCTTCTTCGAAACTTCAATGTCGATGATCATGGGATTCTTCTCTGATCTTGAAGAAACCCTTCCCGAATTCGTCACGTGGAGTGATGAAGATTCGGATCAAGAGTCATCTAGCGAGGCGAACACCATCTCGCTCCACCAGGGAGATCGATCATGAGCACACTTCCGGGACCCTATCCCGTACCCAAGGATTCGATCACGCCGTACAAAGTGACTTTCGATCGCTTAATGCGCACGCTTTCTGAGCTGCAGTTCCAGGCTGATGTTTTGGCGGAAAACCGCGCTGCTGGCGCCGTTTTCGACGGGGTACCTTTCCTACTCAGCATGGATTCTTCCGAGCGATTCCTGTCGATTCGCGCGGTCTGGGATACCGACTTTGACGCCGAAAAGGCCGGCCATCCACTTTTCGCCGCAGCTGATTCATGGAACCGCGAGAAGTATTTCCCTACGGTTTATTGGATGCTAGATCCCGCCGGCTCTCTTCAGGTATGCGCCGATTTCGCCGTTGACACTTCTGCCGGCCTATCGGACCAGCAGCTCACCGACCACTTGGGCGCTGGCATTTCAACCGGAATTGACGCAATCCGCTACATGCAAGAGGCCGCAACCCAGACCTTGGGTTGGGTCGCTCCGGAGGCGACTCCCTATTCTGCTTCGCCCGAAGCCTCGGCCCCCGCTGAGTCCTTCGCGCATCCTCAGCCGGGTAGCCCTGCCTCCACTGATAGCGAGGCCGAGGGTCGCTCCGCTCATAGTGGTGCCGCTTTCGGGCTCTGATGGATTCACGCTCTGAGAACCTGCTCGAGACCATCCGTTCCCGAGGCACACAGGGACAGTTTGTCGATTATCGCTGCCTTCCTGCACAAGATGCGCACACTTCACCATGGCCCGAGTGGATTCCCACCCCTGTCGTATCCACGTGGCGCTACAGCGGAGTTGATGAACCGTGGCTTCACCAGGTGCAGGCCCTTGAGGCGATCCATTCCGGACACGATGTTGTCATTGCGACCGGCACGGGTTCGGGCAAGTCTCTGGTCGCATGGACACCGATTCTTTCAGACCTGGTTCAAGCCGATGATTCAAACAGAATCTCCGATATTCACCGGCGTCCGAGCTGCCTTTATATCTCACCAACCAAAGCGCTTGCAGCAGACCAACTTCATTCGCTGAACCGTCTTGTTGACGGCCTCGAACATGACGTCGCCCTTGCACTTGCCGATGGGGACACTCCCCGCGAAGCCAAGGAATGGGCTCGCGCAAACGCCGATATCGTCCTGACGAACCCGGACTACCTGCACTACGTCATGCTCCCTCGTCATGAGCGCTGGACTCGTTTCTTGGCATCGCTGCGCTACGTGATTGTTGACGAAATGCACCAGTGGCGAGGAGTCAGCGGTAGCCATATTTCTCTGGTTTTACGCCGACTTCTAAGAATCGCGCGCCACCTTGGTGCAGATGTCCAGGTCATCATGATGTCTGCGACTTTGGCCGATCCACAATCCGTTGCTCAGACAATGATTGGCCGCGAGAACATCGATGCGATCACGGACGATACTTCCGGGCGCGGAACTCACCACATCTTTATGTGGGAGGGCCGCGAGGTTCCGCGTGAAGAGGATGTATCAATTGATGCCTTCCTTTCTGCTCTTCGCGCTGCCGAAGCCGGCGAAGAAACGGTTCTTGAAGCTCCAACTCAGCGTCTTTCCGCCCAAACCGAGGCTTCGCTTCTGTGTGCAGACCTCATTCGCGCCGACGCTCGCCTGCTGACCTTTGTTCGCTCACGCGGTGGTGCCGAGGCCGTCGCCGCCCAAACCCGCGACAAACTCCGCGACGCTCCAGAATTAGCCTCGACCGTCGCTGCGTATAGAGGAGGCTTTCTCCCCGAAGAACGACGCACCTTAGAATCTGCACTGCGTTCGGGGCGATTACGAGCGCTTGCAACCACCTCTGCCTTAGAAATGGGTATCGACATCTCTGGACTTGATGTCACCATCACGGCGGGATGGCCTGGGACCCGCGCATCATTTTGGCAACAGGTTGGACGCTCCGGACGTGCTGGGGCAGATGGTATTTCTGTTCTTATTGCTGGCGATAACCCCCTTGATTCTTTCCTTGTTCATCACAGCGATGAGATTTTTTCGCCCGTCGAGGCTGCGGTATTAGATCCTCAAAACCCCTGGGTTTTGCGCGACCACCTGTGTGCTGCGGCAGCCGAACTCCCTCTTCCTGAGGACGAGGCGGTATCTGTTTTCGGAAGTGGAGCTCCAGCTCTTTTAGCCGAGCTCGGTCAGGAAGGGCTACTGGTCCATCGAAGTGGAGGCTGGCGCTGGAATGTCAGCTCTTCTGATGGCCCATGGGAGAAAATTCAGATCCGCGGCAGTGGTGGCGATGTTCAAATTGTCGATACCCGAAGCGGAAGCATCATCGGTTCTGTCCCCCAAGATTCCGCAGATTCGCAGGTGTTTCCCGATGCGATCTACGTGCACCAGGGACGAACCTTCCACGTCCTTTCTCTCGAAGAAGGCCCCGCACGTATCGCCTATGTCGAAGAAGTTCGCACACCGCTCAGGACCAGGGCTCAAGATGCGACCTCATTGCGGGTTATCAGTGTTGATGAAGAATGGGTCAGCCCAGATTTTCTTGTTCATTGGTATCGAGGGACTGTCGATGTCACCCGTCAGGTCACTGATTTCGACCTCCTTCGACTTCCAGGTCTGGAATACATCTCAAATACCCAGCTCGATATGCCCGAGCGCACATTACGCACCCAAGCCTGCTGGTACACCTTGACTCCAGCGACAATGGCAGCGATCGGGATCGATAAAGGCGATGTCCTAGGATCGCTCCACGCAGCAGAGCATGCATCGATCGCCCTTCTTCCCCTCCTGGCAAATTGCGACCGTTGGGATTTAGGTGGCCTTTCGACAAACCTCCACACCGATACCGATTTACCAACTGTGTTTGTTCACGATGCTTATCCGGGTGGAGCGGGTTATGCGCATTACGGTTTTGCCCACGCACGTGAGTGGATGGAGCGCACTTATCAGGCTGTTTCTGAGTGCCAATGCCACGATGGATGCCCCCGGTGCGTCCAGTCTCCAAAGTGCGGAAACGGAAATGAACCGCTCTCAAAGTCCGGTGCAGAGTTCCTTTTAGGCTTCCTCGTCGAGCATTCGCCTTTCGAAGAAATTCCCAGAAAACTTCCAGATACAAAATAGTATCCACACAGTATGACTTCCTATATTTAAGTCATCGAGAGTTGGACCCCACTTACGTGGGGATGCCACACCGAAAGACTTTTCGGGAAACTCGCACTGTGTTGATGGGATGCTTGAGGGGCCAGCCGGGGGGCAGGCCCCTCAAGTGCATCTACAGCACTTTCACCATCAACTCCCGCTCGAGCTGAGCGAAAGACATTCCATCCCCACCCGCTGCTCACACGCACCGTGACGATCGTGTCGACACTTTCGCAATGACATGAGCTCAGCATTGCTCCGTTTTCTTGAGCAACCTCATTTGCTGCACGACAGGCTTTTTCCTCAACCGATTCCCACTGAGCCGTTGCGGAAACATCTGCTCCCGCCAAGGCACTGAGATCCGCAATATTCTGGGCTCGATTCCCTGCAGCAAGAAGAGCAATGTACGCCAGTGCACTGCAGGCAAGAAGGGCTATGGCAGCCAAAACTCCAACCACCATGACTGTCCCGGAGCCTTCATCCGAATCCGTCTTCTCACACATTCTCAATCACCACCAACCACAGTGCTTTCGCGCAACATCTGATACCTGCACTGCGCGTTCAAGCCGATCATTCCCGCGGGGCCTCTATAGGGAGCTTGCGCTTTGCCGTAGACCCACCTTTCGTCTGCAGAGAACTCAAAGTGAGCCCCTGATATCCGAGCGGACATCACGTGCGCAGTTTCCTGCCCGTTCCCTCCGCGAGCACTTTCGCGGATGCCAGCCGAAAGTGCAGTACACAAATTCTGGGTGGTCATGGCAGCAGCGAAGACTGAAAGGACAAGCGCAATCATGATGACTATCGAGAAGGTCCCCAGAGCAATTTCAACGCTAACCATGCCGTCATCCGAATGCGTATCGGATGACGGCATTGAGCGGCCGCACCTCAGTTTCATGAAATGCTCAATGCAGA
>CAKAPY010000041.1 GCA_916719935.1 uncultured Actinomyces sp.
CCCCCACCACTTTTACTTCACCTTGTCACAACCCGACGACAATCTGGCGATCTACGTTCAAAGGTGAGAGACTGTCAACCGATACGCGAAGTTGCGTCGCCCCGCGACCTCCTCGGTATTCATACTCTGCAGTATCGACAGAAATGCCTGAAGATGTTCAAAAACCTTTTTAAAAAGACTGATCCCAAACGCCGTCGCATTGGCGCAGCAACAGTCGCCGGTGTAATTGGCGGTCTCTTTTCCGCAATCGTCAAATTCGGATGGGAAGTTCCTTTCCCGCCTCGTACCCCCGAGCGCAACGCAACAAACCCGCCACAGATGCTCCTCGAGCAACTCGGGATGACCCCCGACCAGGTTCACACAACGGTTTCTTTCAACGGAAACGATAACCTGCCGATTTATTCTTTTATCATCCACTTCTCCTTCGCGATTGTCTTTGCTCTCTTCTACTGCATCGTCGCGGAATATTTCCCTGGAATTAAGCTCTGGCAAGGTGCTGCATTCGGTCTGCTTGTCTGGATCGGGTTCCACCTTGTCCTGATGCCTCTTATGGGTACAGTCCCCTCCCCATTCCCCTGGGTTGAAGGCGGACAGAGTTGGGCTGAGCACTTCTCAGAAGCACTGGGGCACATTGTGTGGATGTGGTCGATCGAAATCGTTCGCCGCGACCTGCGTAACCGCATCACGCATGAACCCGATGCAGAGGTCCCTTTGGCCGCTGCAACTCGCTGAGATTGCGGAGTGAATCGGGGTGTGGAGATCAAATGGTCCCCACACCCCTTTCACATTCTGTGACAGACGAAAAAACCGCTAAGATGGACCCGTTATGAGCGAAAACAGCACACCCCAGAAAAAACGGCGCTTCTATCACAATCTGATGGACGCCTACCGAATTGCCGCCCGTACCTATCCTTGGATCGGATGGCTGATGATCGGTGTTACGGTCGTCGCAACCGCACTTGGAGTTCTAGCTGCGGCACTTATCCACGGTAGCTGGTTCTCACTCATTCTCTTGGGCCTGCTCATCGGTGTTTTGATCTCGACGATTATCTTGTCAACTCTTACAGACCGCGCAACGTACGCCCAGGTCGAAGGAACTGTTGGCCAGGTATACATGGTGATTAGCCGGATCCGCAGCGGCTGGATTGCCAGTCAACAGCCAATTGCTGCAAATCCCGAGCAGGATCTTGTCTGGCGTCTTATCGGCCGGCCGGGCATTGTACTTATTTCCGAAGGCCCCAGTTCCCGCGTCCGCTCCTTACTCGAACAAGAACGCAAGAAGGCGCAGCGGATCATGCGCAATGTCACCGTTACCACCATTCAGGTCGGTACCGAAGAGGGACAGGTTCGCTTAGCGAAGCTTCAACGTGAACTTCGTTCACTCAAAAAGACGCTTACTCGTGACGAAGTTCCTCTGGTTAACCAGCGCCTGAGCGCCCTGGACCGCACGTCTGCACCAATCCCCAAGGGAATTGATCCAACCCGGATGCGTCCCAACCGGCGCGCACTGCGCGGACGCTGATCTTTTATTTGAGGCCTGTGAACCAAGTTGTTCACAGGCCTCAATTTTTGTGTGAGGACTCACCCGCAATAAATTTATGCATATTATGCATTATGCTGTATACTTATTGCATCAGAACTCAAGGAGAGACATCATGAACACAAAACTTATTGCAATTCCATCCATTCTGGTGCTGAGCGCAGCAGGTATCGCAGCTTGTTCAAACCCCGACGAAAAGCCTTCAGCAGATGGTTCAGCATCCAGCTCTCAGACAGCAAATCTCAGTTTCGATACCTCATCGATCCAAGCTGTCCCTGAAATTGAGGCATTGGTTCCCGAGTCCATCAAGAAAGCGGGAGTCTTGAAGAACGGCGCATCAATCGACTACGCACCAGCAGAGTTCTTCAAGTCGGATGGCACCACCCCAACCGGTTATGACGTCAATATGGCCGATGCGATTGCGCATGTCATGGGTCTCAAAGGCGCAACCACAGAGCACGCTGAATTCGCGACAATTATTCCTTCGCTTGGCTCGAAGTTCGATATCGGCATTTCTGGCTTCACGATCACTGCAGATCGTGAGAAGGAAGTCAATATGGTCAGCTTTATCGAAACTGGTACCGCCTTCGCAGTTGCAAAGGGCAATCCCAGGAACTTTGATCCAGCGCACGTGTGTGGAACAACTGTTGGTGTCCAGAATGGCACCTTCCAATTCGACTACATCACTCAGCTGTCTAATGACTGCACCGCTAAGGGTGAAAAGGCTGTGAAGATCATGCCTCACGACCTTCAGACTGACATTGCAGTGCGTGTTGCCAGCGGTCAGTACGATGCAACCCTTGCTGACTCCCCCGTTATTGGCTACACCATTGAGAAATCTAATGGTTCGCTCGAGCAGGTCGGAGATGTCGTCGAATCTGCACCACAAGGAATCATTGTTCCTAAGGACAACGAGCAACTCACGAAGGCCATTCAGGCAGCTGTTCAGTACCTGATGGACAACGGATACGTTGAGAAGATCCTCGCAACCTACGGATCGAACCAAGGCGCACTCAAGACCGCAGAAATTAACCCTCAGGTCTGATATTTCCTCGCTAGTATCTTTAAGGAATTCACGTTATGCCCGAAAAGACCAAAGACGGGGTGGAGTTGATCCAATCCCGACCTGTCTTCCACCTAGGTCGTTGGATCAGCGCGTTTATCGTTGGACTCTTGGCATTGGGATTGGCCTACATCCTTGTCACAAACCCCAAATTTAGGTGGGATGTGGTGTGGGAATGGCTCTTTTCAAAAATGATCATCACCGGCCTGATGATGACGATCGTCTTGACGGTTTTATCCATGGCACTTGGCACGGTGCTTGCCATCACCATGGCGATCATGCGACAGTCGATAAATCCCGTTTTACGCGGTGTAGCTTCTGCGTATATTTGGTTCTTCCGTGGAACGCCTATTTATACGCAGCTGATTTTCTGGTCGCTACTACCGACTCTCTACAAGACAATTAGCTTGGGAATTCCAGGAACAGATTTCGGCTTCTCCTTCGAGACTCGTGAGTGGTTCACACAATTTTGGATGGCATTTATCGGTCTCGGACTCAATGAAGGCGCCTACCTTGCCGAAATTATCCGTGCGGGGCTGCTCTCGGTGGATAAAGGGCAATGGGAAGCAGCAACGGCACTGGGAATGTCTCGTGGGAAGATTTTCCGTCGGATTATCTTGCCTCAAGCTATGAGAGTGATTGTCCCGCCCATTGGCAACGAAACGATCTCAATGCTCAAGACCACTTCCCTAGTCAGCGCAATCCCCTACACTCTTGAGCTGACGTACGTTGCGAGCCAAAAGGGGCAAGAACTATTCCAGCCAATTCCTTTGCTTATCGCAGCTGCAATCTGGTACTTGGTTGTCACCAGTATCCTCATGTGGATCCAGAGCCACATCGAAGCTTACTTTGGCAAAGGATTTGATCCTGACACTCAGTCTGTAGATACGACTTTCATTGAGGTAACACCATGACAGATCAGTCTGCGCTCATTCAAATCCGCGGAGTCCATAAGTTTTTCGGAGACCTCCACGTCCTGCGCGGGATAGATCTCGATATTGCCAACGGTGAGGTCTGCGTGATCATGGGACCGTCAGGCTCCGGTAAGTCAACGCTGCTGCGTTGTCTCAACCAGCTAGAGACAATCTCTGCGGGGGAAATCTTCATTGATGGCGAGCTCTTGGGATACCGAAAAGACCCCTCAACGGGGGTACTGCACGACCTAACAGACAAGCAAATCGCTAGTCAGCGCTCACAAATCGGAATGGTTTTCCAACGTTTCAACCTCTTCCCACACATGACTGCTATAGAGAATGTTATGGAAGGCCCGATCCAAGTATTGGGGCACCCTAAAGCGGAAGTTGCACGGGACGCCAAGGAATACTTGGAACTAGTTGGTCTGGGAGACCGTCTCAACCACTACCCCTCGCAGCTTTCTGGTGGCCAGCAGCAGCGAGTGGCAATTGCTCGCGCCTTAGCGATGAAACCCGAACTCATGCTCTTTGACGAACCCACTTCTGCCCTAGATCCCGAACTCGTCGGCGAAGTCCTGAGCGTCATGCAGGATCTCGCGAAGGCAGGAATGACTATGGTTGTCGTCACCCATGAGGTTGGTTTTGCGCGTGAGGTAGCTGACCACGTCGTCTTCATGGACGGCGGAACGATCGTTGAAGAAGGAAGCCCCGAGGACGTCATCGTCAATCCACAAAATGCCCGTACTCAGGAGTTCTTCTCAAAGGTCCTCTAACAATAGAGTTCTGAGCAATCCCGGATATCTCAAAGGTTCAGGCTTAAGAGATATCCGGGATATCTATTGCGTAAAGTCTCTGCTGACCAACCACTCGAAAACCTAGATACTCAAAAACCGATAGCGTTGCAGAACCTTCAGTTTGAGCAATGCCCGTTGCGATAAGATCCATACCGTCTCGTGCCTGTGCGCGCATCGAGGCAACCACTAAGGCATCAAGAACCGGGGTATTCCTCCACTCGTCTCCAACACCGATGTGGTCGATATAGCCTTCTTTCCACCCCAGCGCAGGCCAATCTTGCTCGTACTTTGAAACAAGCGTAAAGCCTGCAATCCGCGGGCGATCAGAGCGCCGGTCCACCGCGATATAGGACCATTCGGGAGCAAAAGAACTACGTCCCATCGTCCATTGCTCTTCAGTAAGAGCAGCTCGGCCTTGCTGTTGCGCAATAAGGTTTGCTGCGCGTCGCAGCTCATCATCCCATGAAGGGCTCCACTGCTCGATCGTCATGTACGAACCGAGCGAAGGCGCTTGCGGAAGTGGGTCGAGTTTCGCCCGTAGGTCGTAATAGGTACGTTCCCAATGGAAGCCTCGAGCCTTAAGGGCGTTTTCAAGTTCGTCCTGCCAATTTTCGACGAAACTCACGATCGCGCGCTGGCCAGCATCTTCATTTCGCTCAAGCATTGAACGCGCAGCGGCAATTTGCCATTCAAGCAGAGAACCACCTAAACCGATTCTGCGAAAATCGGGGTCAACTCCGCCTTGACACACGCATTCAATACGCTCGGAAAAGCGCAATCGCGTCTGAGCAAAAGCGACCATTCTCCCCTGCGCAATTCCTTTCGTCACAAAAGCCGCAATCCCCCACCATGAGGAGGCCGGAGAAAGCATTTCCTCGACTTCTGCGAAGGCTGTGCGATAGGGAGGATTATCTCTTGCCTCCATCCGCGCGAATAGAGCGCTCAGGGCATGAAGGTCACGAGGACTCAGCTGACGCCAGACGATTCCGTGGTGTTCCTGGGGGAAAGGAGGATATGCCTCGACTCCCCTATCTACTTGATATAAAGCCATTGACGAGTGCGCGCCCTACTGATCAATACTGTAAAAGACACGTGTACGGTCATTGAGAAAACCCAGATGCTCGTATACGGCTTGCGCATGCGTTGGGCTCTTGATATCCGCATCAATCCCAATTCGGCTCATCCCGTCTTGCGCAGCAGCGTGCGTCGCGGCGGAGACCATTGCCGAGGCTACACCCTTTCCTCGATATGCTGGCGCAACACCAATGGTGTTGATATAAGCCTCAAGACGACCATGGGCAATCCAGCTTTCTGCTGGGCGACCAGACATACAGTAGCCAGCTATTTCGCCATCATCATCGAGAGCAACAAAAGACCAGCGATCTTCGTAATCTTCAAGTGCGCGTCCCCACCAAAAATCTCGAGCTTCGGTGAGAGGGTGATCCGCAAAAACTTCGGAATGCACGTGATGGAGCTTGGAGAAAGAAACCTCACTCATAGGCACAATATGCAGTCCATCGGGTACCGGTCCGCGGCTCTCTGAGCCCTCTAGATCGCGATACATCACTTGGAACATGTGCTTTGCATAAAAACCCGCGGCAATATACAAACGACGTCGATCGGTCATATGACCGTCAACCCAGTTAGCAATAGACGTTGGGAGTTCACAGTCGGGGCCAAAATACTCAACAAGCATTTGGCGTGCACGCCCGTCCTGCCAGTGAAGCAGAGAACGGCCAACACCACGGCCTCGCCATGATGGGTGGATCACCGCGTTAACGATCGCTACCGCGGCCTCGGTTAGGCTGGCCAGAATCTTCACAGAACCAAGAGCGACGATACCTTGGTCCTGAGCAATCCCCACGATTACTTCGAGGGGTGCAGCACCGCACTGTCCTAATGCCAGGTCAGCGATTTCTTTCGACGAGGTCCTGAAAATCGCGTCATCTTCTTTCTCAACCTGACGAATCAGCTCAGCAACAGCCCCAAGATCCGAAGGGATCAGAGAGCGCCAACGCAGACCAAGATGAGAACCTGGATAAGAGACGAGCGCAGGCGGTTTTAAACGCTCCGCAAGTCCAGTCATGCATATATTCTACGGGATTACAGGCCTTCAGTCCCACTTGAGGGGATCGCTAACCTTATGCGTCAATGCGCTCGCGATCAATTCCTGCTGCTTCCTCAACAATAAAGTCGCGCCGAGGGCCAACGACTTGCCCCATAAGGAGCTCAAATACATCTTCAGCCTGACGCAAGGCAGCCTCATCAGCCAAAGTAATCCGACGAAGTGCACGATGAGCTCGATCCATGGTTGTCTCAGCTAGCTGATCGGCATCCATTTCACCGAGGCCCTTGTAACGCTGGATAGGTTCTTTCCACGTTCGACCTGCCTTACGAAGAGCGGCAAGCTGGCGGTGAAGTTCCTCTTCTGAATAGGTATAGATAAACTCGCGAGATTTGCGTCCTTTACCCGCTACCTCAATGCGGTGCAAGGGAGGTACCGCAGCATAGACTCGACCGGCTTCAACCATCGGTCGCATATAGCGGAAAAACAAGGTGAGAAGCAGTGTGCGAATGTGCGCCCCATCAACGTCAGCATCAGTCATCAAGATGACCTTGCCGTACCGTGCCTGTTCAATATCGAAGGTCCGTCCAGAGCCGGCTCCGATCACCTGAATAATGTTCGCGCATTCCGCATTCGCCAACATGTCCGCAGTTGAAGCCTTTTGGACATTCAAAATCTTCCCTCGAATGGGGAAAAGGGCCTGATATTGGGAATTTCTGGCAGCTTTCGCGGTACCAAGAGCAGAATCGCCCTCCACGATAAAGAGCTCGGTCTGTTCAACGTCCTCAGAACGGCAATCCGCGAGTTTCGCAGGAAGTGAAGATGTCTCAAGTGCATTCTTCCGCCGGGAAATTTCTTTGTGGATGCGCGCGGAGACGCGCGCTTTCATCTCACCGACAACCTTCTCAAGAAGTGCACTGGTCTGTTGTTTATCGTCACGCTTGGAGGATGCAAACTTACTCTCGAGCCAATCCCCCACAACACGCGCAACAACCGTGCGGATCTGCGGTGTTCCCAAGATCTCCTTGGTTTGGCCTTCAAACTGTGGTTCCGGGAAGCGTACTGTCACAACCGCTGTCATCCCCGCAAGAACATCATCCTTTTCAGGGCGACCATCTTTTGCACCGACCTTAAGCTTTCGCGCGTTTTTATCAACTTGGCTTCTCAGTACCTTCAAAACCGCCTGTTCAAAGCCCGCAACATGCGTTCCCCCCTTCGGGGTCGCAATGATATTAACGAAGGATTCCAGCTGTGCATCGTAGCCAATCCCCCAGCGAAGGGCACAATCAACTTCGCAGATACGCTCGGTTTCGACTGCACGAAGATGTCCGCTTTCAGGATCCAGCGCTTGAACTGTCTCAGTGAATGTTCCTTCACCCTGGATATGCCAGGTGTCAGTAACAGCACCGTCATTAGAGAGCCAATCGACGAAGTCGACCACGCCACCATCAAAGCGGAATGATTCGTGGACAACTTCTTCCCCGCGCTCATCAAAGCAATTAATTGTTAGGCCGGGCACCAAGAAAGCCGTCTGACGTGCACGCGCCAGCAACGTTTCCCAAGTAAATCCCTCGTCAGATGGGAAAATTTGGAAATCTGCCCAGAAACGTACGCGCGTACCAGTCTTCTTCTTGGCAACTTTCCCGACAGTTTTCAAACGAGATTCATCGGTAAAGGGAGTGAATGGAGAATTCGGAGTGCGCTGGCGAGAATCATCAAATTCACCAGGTTCACCACGCCTGAAACACATCTGCCAGGTCTTCCCGCCACGATCGACCTCGACATCCATTCGGGCAGAAAGCGCATTGACAACAGAAGCGCCAACACCATGAAGACCACCCGATGCAGCATATGAACCGCTACCGAATTTTCCTCCAGCATGCAGCTTCGTGAAGACAACCTCAACGCCCGATAAACCGACGCCCGGCACCTCATCGACAGGAATACCTCGACCGTTATCAGCAACCGAAGCTGAATGATCGGGATGCAGTCGAACATCGATTGTGTCGCAGAAACCCTCAAGGGCCTCATCAACGGCATTATCAATAATTTCCCACAGGCAGTGCATGAGACCGCGGTGGTCCGTCGAACCGATGTACATGCCAGGGCGTTTGCGGACAGCCTCCAGACCTTCAAGGACTGAAAGGTGGCGCGCAGAATAGTCTGAGGCTTGGGTTTCACTCACCCCGATAGTGTACGAAGGACAATCAATTTATCGCGTATTTACGCACCGAAAGCACAAAAATGTGACCCTTTCCAGCGAAAATTTCGGCCATTGGCGGAAAAAACGGAATAGCTCGGCGAAATACAGCACCGGCATGGTCTTATAGATTCTATGAATACCGTAACTACTGAGAATTCACGCCAGACCCTTCCCCCTATCCTCACTGCTCAGGATCGCTGTGATCAATGCGGTGCTCGTGCGTGGGTTCGCGTGACCTTAGCTACGGGGATACTCAACTTCTGTGCTCATCATGCGAACCAACACCTCGAGGCAATTACCCCT